>CAYOMP010000036.1:0-23190 GCA_964405075.1 uncultured Lachnospiraceae bacterium | reverse complement strand
AAGTACTCACAAAATTCTTTTCTATTCATGCCAGTACTTTCTCTCAATTTTCTCAATTCTTCCTTTGCTTCCATAATTCACCTCTTTATGCATTGCATAAACAAATTATATATTTTTTATTTTATGCGGTCAATAACCTATTTCCATAAAATAATAAACCTCAGTAAAAAACAGCCTGCATTTCTGCAAGCTGTCTATGCTTATTCAATCATTTTTAAATGTTTCAATGCATCTATGATAGTATCCCTTTTTTGGGGTGTCACTTGTGACACATGGTTCTTATTCTCACCCGCATTATAATTAATTCTTTCAATTAATCCAAATTCCCTTTTGGTCTGTGCAATATGTAACTGTGATACCTTCAATCCAAACTTATCCAGCACATATTACTTTATTTCTGCATATGTAGCTTTCGCTTCTGCCTTTGTTATATCAAGTTCAGATATATCTAAATCTGCTTCTATCTTCTTACTGGATTTTAGTTTGGACAAAAGAACAACCATCTCGACATGAGCGTAATATATAATTTTACATATCACTATTTGCTAAGTAAAACTACATTTTCCGTGGTTCGCTTTTTCCTCTCTGGCTTCGTACTTTGTACTCGCCAATCGCGGACAGCTATCGCATGGTCCTCCGTAACTACTCTCACTTCGCTTACACTCGTGACAGTAGAACTACGGACTCCACATAAGTGAAGTATACAATCTTACATACCACTATTTGCTAAGTAAAACTACATTTTCCACATGCCCCGTATGCGGAAACATATCCACTGGCTGCACTTTCTCCACATTATACCCATTCTGTGCCAAATATTTCAAATCTCTCGCCAAAGTGGCACTATCACAGCTTACATATACAACCCTCTTCGGTGCCATTTTGATTATTGTTGCCAATAATTCCTCATCACACCCTTTTCTTGGTGGGTCTACTACTATTACATCTGCGTATACGCCCTCTTCTTTGTATAGACGTGGCAATACCTCTTCTGCTTTTCCTACATAAAACTGTGCATTATCTATGTTGTTAATTGCAGCATTATTCTTAGCGTCATCAATTGCCTGAGGTACGATTTCTACTCCATATACCTGCTTTGCTTTTTGTGCTAAAAACAAAGAAATTGTTCCTATTCCGCAGTACAAATCCCATACAACTTCATCGCCTTGAAGATTGGCATATTCCAATGCTTTTCCATACAATTTCTCTGTCTGAACTGGGTTCACCTGATAAAAGGATAGTGGCGATATCTGATATTTAACATCACCTATATAGTCAGTAATATATTCCTGTCCCCAAATGTACTTCATAGTATCACCCATTATTACATTGGTATTTTTCTTATTAATATTAAGCGAAATACTGGTCATTCCCTTAATTTTTCTTAATTCTTCTACCAGTTTTTGTATGTTTTTCATATTGTCAGCATTAATGATAACACATACCATAATTTCACCTGTTGTAAAACCTTTTCTAATGAGAACGTGTCTCACAACCCCGGTCTGATCTGCTTCATTATATGCCCTAATGCCTTCTGTTTTCATATAATCTATGATTATATCCAGTATCTGCTGGTTTTCTTTTACTCCCAAGTAACAATTATTATTGGAAATAATAGTGTGGGTTCTTCCTGCATAAAATCCTGTGATTATATTTCCTTCCTTGTCATAACCAAATGGAAACTGTGCCTTATTTCTATAGTAAAATGGCTCATCCATTCCTATTACCGGCAATACTTCTATATTGTCAAAACCACCAATTCGCTTCAGGTTTCCGGCAACTTTTCGACGTTTGAATTCCAATTGCTGTTCATAAGATAATGCCTGTATTTGACATCCTCCGCACTGCTTATGAAACTGGCATTTTGGTTCTACTCTATCCTTAGATGGTTCTATAATTTCCATTAATCTGGCATAGCCATAATTTTTCTTGCATTTCATTACCTTTGCTAATACTCTATCCCCAATTAAGGCGTCCTTAACAAACCAAGTAAAACCATCTACCTTGCCGATACCTTCGCCATCAGTTCCCATATCCTCTATTAAAATTTCAAATTCATCGTTTTTCTTATAATTTTCGTTTTTCATGTTTTCTCTCATAAATTTTATTCACTAGTTTTTCTAATATTAGATTCAAGAATTCTATTATATCCCAACCAGTCTTTATTATCCCCTGCTGATGCAAATATTTCAGTTACTGTTTCCATTCTGGCATCAGTATTATCTGCCAGATTCAACGCCAAAGCTTCGGCTAATGCTGGTTTTTTAGGTGAACCATATTCTAATTCTCCGTGATGGGCCACGATACAGTGTTTTAATTCACTTGCTAATTTAGCTGGAAAACCATCGATTTCTCTGATTTTTGCACCAATCATTTCAACACCCATAACAATGTGACCTAATAGCTGTCCATCATCTGTATAATCATTCTCTGGAAATGTTGATAATTCATCTATTTTTCCTATATCGTGAAAAAGCGCTGCTGCGATTAATAAATCCTTATTTAGTATTGGATAAGCAGACGCATAATAGTTACAGAGATTAGCTACACTTAGCGTATGCTCCAATAATCCACCAATGAATCCATGATGTACACTCTTAGCTGCTGAATGATTTTTAAATCTCTTTGCAAAATCTTCATCTTCAAAGAAGCTCTTTGCCAATTTCTTTAAATATTCATTTTTAAAATTATCAATATATGCCATAATCTGAGCATACATCATATCTATATCCTTACTAGACACTGGAAGGTAATCCTTTGGATCATATTCTCCTTCACTAACCTTTCTCACTCTCTTTACATTAACCTGTAAAGTACCCTGAAAACTGGTAATCTCTCCATTCACTTCTATGTAATCTAATGCATCAAATTCATCTATTCCTAAAGAATTAGGATCCCATATCTTTGCATCCATACATCCTGTCTTATCCTGTATAATTACAGAATCATAAGGTTTGCCTGTTTTAGTCATTGCTGTTGTTTTTTGCTTACAAAGATAAATATCGTTTATTCTTTCGCCTTCACGTAGTGTTTCTAAATATCTCATTTTGATTCCTCTCATTCTAATCTTTAAACTACTTTATATATCATTATTTTTTACTTATCTAATCTATACTTATATACCTTATGTATTATACATTATTCTCCCCATTTATAGAAGAATATTTTTCTCTTGTTTCGTATGCATTACAAATACAGTTAAATTTATTCTGTTTCTTCTCTCTCCGTTCTTATTTCGAATTTTCATCCCTTTTTAATTGTGTTCCAGCGCATTTCACTTAAAATTATTTCAAGCAAATCTATACCAAGGACATCAAATTTAGCGAAGAACAAAATATTATGCTATGAAGAACTGTTTGAGCTACTCGTTACTTGATTCTTGCAAACAGTATGTGCAGCAAGAATCTTATGTAACGCGAGCAAGCGAGACAAGCGCAAGCGTGTTCTGAATGCATACATTTTGTTTAAAGCTAAATTCAACACCTCCATTGCCCTCTTAATTGAAATGCGCTCCCAATAATTCCACTAAAAAGGGATGGATTTCTCCACCCCCTATATCACTATTATCGTTTTATTAATGTAGCCTCTAATTCTAATTCCTTATATTCATTTTTTCCCTGTCTCATAACTTTGACTGTTACCTGTTCTCCGGCAACATGCCCACTTAATGCTATCTGCAATTCCTTGAAGCTTGTAATTGTAGTATCGTCCACTCCAATCAAAATATCACCACTTTGAATTCCTGCATTCATAGCAGGAGAATCCATAGTAATTTCCTTTACATATAAACCCACCGGAATGTTATGTTCTTCGGCTATTACCGTGGTAACCTCACTACCCTTAATTCCCAGCTTAAGCAACTCAGCATTATTAGATAACTTTTCTATCAAACCCTTCAAATCTGAAATAGCAATACCAGTTATTGTAGACAATCCATTATCAATACCAAAATCCTGTTTTATAAAACCGACAACCTCGCCATTAGTATTTATCAGTGCTCCACTAGCTTTATCACTACCTATAGCATCAGTTGTAATTATTCGATAACTGGTGTCCTCTGCCGGTATATTCTTAGTAGATGATGTAATAACACCATATGTAGCCGAATCTGTATAACCTAATGGACTACCAATAGCTACCACCAAATCACCTTTGGAAACCGCATAGGAATTACCTAATATTGCTTTTGAAATAGCTTCTTGAGTGGTTCCTTCTATCGCCTCTATTGGTACTGCAACTACGGATATATTAGTGTTCGGGTCATATGCTTTAATATACCCTCCATACATCTTACCGTCACAGAAAGTTAGTGTTATTCTTTGAGCATCCAATATATTCTGACAACTTGTCAAAATTAGTAATTCCTGACCATTATCAGCAAAAATAATTCCAGAATCCTGATTTGCACTTTCTAACGTATCCTGAAACCAATCCACTTCATTAATAACACCTGTTACTGTTACCATATAACGACCGGCAACTGAAGCCACATTAGCTAACTGCCTATATAAAGTTTTAAAATCATCTGCCGTCAAATCAACTGTATTGTTAACTATTACCGTCTCTGGTTCTGTCTTCTCATCTTTGACTTCATTTTCTTTTGCTTGATTTTCCTGATTTTCATCTTCTGCATCATTTTCCTGCGATACTTCCCCCATAGTATCTTCTACATTTTCATCCTGAGGAATAGTAACCTTACCAGGTTCTACTTTTTCCTCCATTGCCATTTCCAAACCAGGTGTCACAATTGCTATTGTAACACTGGCAATCAAACCAAAAACAACCGCTCCAACTACTACTGCCCCCATCCATAGTATAAAACGCTTTTTGTTCACGGGCTTGTCCTTAATTTTTTCTTTAATAAATGAAAATTCCTCATTGTCTTTCTTTTCGCCTGCCATATGCTTCTCCTTCTCGCTACCGACTTACAATTACTTCCTCAAAAGAACTCTCTTTATTCATTCCGTACATCAAAACCTGTTATTCATTATATCAAATATATATGAACAATGTATTACCCATTTGTAAACGTATTCCAATAAGGTTTTTCTAACTTATTTTCATTTCTTTAATTATAATGTATAATAATAAGATAGTAAACATTTGATTTTTATCGAATTGGTACTTTTTTATCATATATTTAGTACTGATTTTGAGAAATATATTTTTGAAAGGTATTATTATGAACGCAAAAGCTTTAAAAACTTTGGAATTTTATAAAATAATAGAACAGCTTGAAGAATTAGCCTGTTCTCCTCTTGCAAAGGAAAAATGTCACAATTTAACTCCTTCTTCGGATATTGAAGAGATTCGTATCAACCAGCGTCAGACTGCTGATGCCTTACGAAGAATATGGCAAAAGGGGGGTATTTCTTTTTCAGGTGTAACTGATATTCGCGCTTCTATCAAGCGTTTGGATATTGGCAGTACCCTTAATGCTACTGAGTTATTACACATTTGTACTTTATTGGAAACTGCAAGCAAAGTTAAATCCTTTGCCAAAAAGGATACTCCTGATGTACCGGATGATTCCCTAGATGAAATGTTTCGTACCCTGGAGCCAGTGAATCCACTATATACAAGAATCCGCAGCTGTATCATTTCTGAAGAAGAAATCAGCGATGATGCCTCTTCTACACTTCGTCACATCAGACGTAGTATCAAAGCAGCTAATGACAAGATTCACACACAGCTTTCTTCTATGTTAGGTGGTTCTGTCAGAACATATTTACAGGATGGCGTTATTACAATGCGTAACGGTCGTTATTGTCTTCCTGTAAAAGCAGAATACAAAAATCAGGTTCAGGGTATGGTTCACGACCAATCATCAACTGGTTCAACGCTTTTCATCGAGCCAATGTCCATTGTTAAGCTGAATAACGATATTAAAGAATTATCGTTGAAAGAGCAGGAAGAAATCGAGCGTATTTTAGCTGAACTTAGTGCTTTGGCTGCTGAATCTATTACGGAAATTCAAACAGACTTTGAAATTCTTACAGAGCTAGATTTCATTTTTGCAAAGGCTCTTTTAGCTAAAAAAATGGATGCCAGTGAACCAGAATTCAATACCAACGGCATTGTTGATTTAAAGAACGCAAGACATCCTCTAATTGATAAAAAGAATGTAGTTCCTATTAACGTTCATTTAGGAAAAGATTTCACCCTTTTAATTGTTACAGGGCCTAACACAGGTGGTAAGACAGTTTCATTAAAAACCGTAGGTCTATTAACTCTAATGGGACAGTCCGGACTTCATATTCCAGCCTTTGATGGTTCTAGGTTAGCAGTATTTAAAGAAGTATTCGCAGACATTGGTGATGAACAGAGTATTGAGCAGAGTTTAAGTACATTTTCTTCTCATATGACCAATATTGTACCTATTCTTGAAAACGCTGATCAGGATTCATTATGCCTGTTCGATGAATTAGGTGCTGGTACCGACCCGGTTGAAGGAGCAGCGTTAGCTACAAGTATTTTGTCATTTCTTCACAATATGCAGGTTAGATGTATGGCTACTACTCATTATAGCGAACTAAAGGTATATGCCCTGTCTACACCAGGTGTTGAAAATGCCTGCTGTGAATTTAACGTAGAGACATTACGACCAACATACCGTTTATTAATCGGTATTCCGGGTAAAAGTAATGCTTTTGCCATTTCGTCTAAATTAGGTCTACCTAACTACATTATTGATGATGCTAAAACCCGCATCACAGCTCAGGATGAAACCTTTGAAGACTTAATAGCTGATTTGGAAAGTAACCGTATAACAATCGAAAACGAACGTGCTGAAATCAAACTTTACAAAGAAGAAATTGAGCAGTTAAAGAAAAAACTAGAACAAAAAACTGAAAAAATAGATACCAGACGTGAAGAAATTCTTAGAGAAGCCAATGAACAGGCTCATGCCATCTTGCGAGAAGCTAAAGAATACGCTGACAAAACAATAAAGAATTTCAACAAATACGGCACAGCCAATCCTTCAATTAAGGATATGGAAAATGACAGAAATGCTCTTAGAGGTAAAATGTCACAGGTTGAAAAGAATATGGCCCTTAAGAAGAAAACTGTCAACAAGAAGAATCACAAAGCTTCTGACTTTAAGATTGGAGATTCTGTAAAGGTGCTTAGTATGAATCTGACAGGTACTGTTAGTACTTTGCCTAACCAAAAGGGAGATTTGTTCGTACAAATGGGTATATTACGTTCACAGGTTAATATCAAAGACCTTGAGATTATAGACGAACCGGTAATTACAGGTCCAAACATTACCAAAACTCGCGGTGGTAAGATTAAGATGTCCAAATCTCTAAATATCTCAACAGAAATTAATCTTATCGGAATGACTACAGCAGAGGCTATTCCTGTATTGGATAAATATTTAGATGATGCATATTTAGCCCATTTGCCTAGTGTAAGAGTAGTTCATGGACGTGGTACAGGTGCTTTAAAAACAGCAGTTCATGCTCATTTAAAGAAACAAAAGTACGTTAAATCTTTTCGTCTTGGAGTATTCGGTGAAGGCGAAACTGGTGTAACCATTGTAGAATTCAAGGACTAATATATTTATGATTTGCGAAGCTGTGTACAAATTCGACTAGCATGCAAATCTTGAAAGTATGAAATTACAATGTATTTCACTAATTTTAAATAGAGGAGGAAACAATTATGGCAACTAAACAGAAAATTCTGATTGTGGATGATGATGTAAATATTGCAGATTTAATAGCTTTATATCTAACAAAAGAGTGTTTTGAAACAATGACTGTAAATGATGGTGAAGAAGCTTTGGAAGTATTCGAAAGCTTTCAGCCTAACTTAATAATTTTGGACCTGATGTTACCGGGTATTGATGGTTATCAGGTATGTAGGGAAATCCGTGCTAAATCACAAACTCCCGTAATTATGCTATCTGCTAAAGGAGAAATTTTCGACAAGGTACTAGGACTTGAACTAGGTGCTGACGACTATATGATTAAGCCTTTTGATACAAAGGAATTAGTGGCAAGAGTAAAAGCAGTTCTTCGTCGTTATCAGGTTGCAAAACCTGTTGCTTCTGCACCTTCATCTGATATTAAGCTGGTAGAATATCCTGATTTAATAATTAATCAGACAAATTATTCTGTAATTTACAACGGTGAATCTATTGATATGCCACCAAAAGAATTAGAATTATTGTATTTCCTTGCTGCTTCTCCTAATCAGGTATTTACCAGAGAACAGCTATTAGACCATATTTGGGGCTACGAATACATTGGTGATACCAGAACTGTTGACGTTCATATTAAACGTCTTCGTGAAAAAATCAAGGATCATGATGCATGGCGTTTATCGACAGTATGGGGAATCGGTTACAAATTTGAGGTGAAATAATGAAAAACAGGATTTATGTCAAATTCCTTTTTACCTATCTTATTTTTGGTCTTCTCGGTTTTATAACTGTTGCTACATTAACATCTGATATGACCATGAGATACTTAGAAAAGCAAAAAGCCGAAACTTTATATAAAGAGGCTAACTTAATAGTTTCAAACTATGCCGAGGGTTATTACAAAGGTGAAATCTCTATTATGGGTTTTCATGACCATTTAGAAATGGTTGATACTTATATTTCTGCTACCATTTGGCTTACTGACACTGAAGGAAATGTTAAGGTTAGTTCTCGTGATAACGTTGCCTCAGTTCAAAAAGTAATTAAAAATTTTGATGCAACTGCCGCCGGTAACAGCTTTTATCAGACTGGGAATTTTTATGGCCTTTTTGACGAAAAGGTTCTTAGCGTAATGTGTCCTATTACTCACGAATACAAGGTAAAGGGCTATATTATTATTCATACCCCTTTAAGGGAACTGATTAATACAAGAGAAAGGATTCTTAAAATAACATATATCACCTTTGCAGCTATATTTGCCCTATCACTAATAATTTTATTAATGTTTACTGTTATGGTATATTTCCCTTTGAAAAAAATTTCCATTGCAGCAAATGAATATGCCAAAGGTAATCTTTCTTATGAAATAAAATTAAATCAGGAAGATGAAATAGGAAAGCTTGGCGATACTCTTAACTATATGGCATCTGAATTGAATCAGTCTGAAGAATATCAACGCAAGTTTATTTCCAATGTATCTCACGATTTTCGTTCTCCTTTAACTTCAATGAAGGGATATATTGAAGCAATATTAGATGGCACTATTCCGGTGGAAATGCAGGACAAATATTTAAATATCATTCTTTTTGAAACAGAGCGCCTTACAAAATTAACCAGTAGTTTGTTGACTCTTAACGATTTTGGTACAAAATCAGCAATGCTTGAGGTTACAGATTTTGATATAAACAATATAATCAAACGCACTGCTGCCACTTTTGAGGGTATATGTACTAATAAAAAGATATCTATTGAACTGATTTTAACAGGGCATGAATTATGGGTTACAGCTGACATTGGTAAAATACAACAGGTTCTATATAATCTGATAGATAATGCTATCAAATTCAGTCAAAATAATTCTACTATATATGTGGAAACCACAGAGAAAAACGGTAAAATCTTTGTATCTGTAAAGGATACGGGTATTGGTATTCCAAAGGAAAGTCTCAAAAAAATATGGGAACGTTTTTACAAAACAGATTTATCTCGTGGAAAAGATAAAAAAGGACTTGGTCTTGGATTATCAATTGTAAAAGAGATTATACAAGCCCATGGCGAAAATATTAATGTAATAAGTACAGAAGGCGTTGGAACAGAGTTTATTTTCACTCTCCCATTGTCTAAAAAGGAGTCATAATTGAGTAATTCACAGACAAATAAATCATTTAGGGACAAATTTAATATCGTAGAATGGACTCATAATTTTATTCTCCAACACGCACATTGTGGTGGCACATATATTGATGCCACTGCCGGTCGTGGCGGAGATACACTATTTTTATGTCAATTATTAACACAAAGTAATAATTCATCAAACGATATTTCTTATGAGTTTAATGAAAATGCGTTAATTAATAATACACCGGCTAATTCAGCAACTTCATCAAAGGTTATTGCTTTGGATATTCAGCAAGAGGCACTTGATAGTACTGCGAAGCTTCTGACACAGCACAATATGCTGGATAATTGTACACTTATCCACGATAGTCACGAAAATTTAAAAAATTATGCACCAAACGACAGTGCTGATGTTATTATGTTCAACTTTGGTTATTTACCAGGTGGAAGCCATAGCATAAGTACTGTTGCTGATTCCAGCATTAAGGCTATTGATGCTAGTTTGGATATTCTAAAATCTGGCGGACTTTTAAGTCTTTTAATTTATAGTGGTGGAGATAGCGGTTTTTCGGAACGTGAAGCCATTTTAACTCATTTAAAGACCTTAAATACAAAGAAATATTTAGTAATCACCAATGAATTTTTTAACAGACCTAATAATCCACCATTACCTGTATTTGTTTTTAAATTCTGATGTTTCCTATTATGCAAAAAAGGCACAATAATGTGCCTTTTTTGTGAGTAATGATAAGTATTTCTATATCCTAATATTAGTTATTTGCATCATTAAGAATTGATGTTAAGAATGCTAACGCCAATCCCTGACCCCAACCTTGAGCCCAGTCTTTAGATATATTTCTATATCCGTCTCTATCCTTCATCACGGCTGTTCCACCTGACACATTTAATACTCTTCCATCTTCTGAAATATTCTTTAGAATACCATCAAGAGCTTTCTGTATATATTTAGTATGAAGTGGATTTTTATTTGTAACCATAGCCGCTGCAATACCACATGATGCTGAAATTTCTTCGTAGGATTCCTCATCATCAAGGATAGTTCTCCATAAGCCATTTCCTGTCTGGAGTAATTTGATTGAAGATAACTGTTCGTGTAGGGAACCTTGAATGTCCATAAATATTGGATAAAGGTATGCTTCCGGGAGTCTTCTTCCTACCTGTGACATTGTATATGCTGCCCAACAGTTAGCCCTTCCCCAATAAAATCCTGACATATGATCTTTATTAATATTATTATATCCATGATACCAAAGACTAGTTGATGGATCCTGAAGGTATTTAATATGCCAGTAATACTGATTTAATGCATCATCTATAATTTCTTTATCCTCTAATTTGATACCTACTCTTAGTAGGAAAAATGCTGCCATAAATAATGTATCTGCCCAAGCCTGCTCTGGAAAATCATTATTTACTGATACTGTATGTTGAAGCACATTATCGCCAAAGCGGAGTGCATGATTTCTAATATAATCAACTTTACTCATTACTATGTCCCAGTATTTTTCATCACCTGTTGCTTCGTAAAGAGTAATCATTGCGTGCCCCATAGCACATGTATTTACTGTCCAATCTGGTAATCCCAATTCAATATATTCATCTACCCAGTTCACTAACATATCTAAGTATTCTGGATTCTTAGTAGCTTCATATGCTTCACAAACTCCATAATAAGCTACTCCACATGGCCAATCCCAAATCATGTCCATTGTCATTGTTTTTTTTACTATTCTATCAATCACATTTAGCAATTCCGTTTTATCATAATTGATTTTAAACATAAGCTAATTCCCTTCCCGAAAAAGTTTTTTTTAAAACATTTCCCCTTGGTAACCCAAGGGGAAACATCTTTGTATTGTATTTGTATTGTGTTAGTTAAAAATTAATTGTTTCTTTATTTAATGTCTTACAGACTATTAAATCTTAGTTATAACTTCCAGCATCAATAGCTGCCTGTTTTTCATCAAGAATTGCCTGGTAACCAGCATCTAAGTATTCCTGACATGCTTCTTTGTATACTGTTTCGAAATCAGCTTCTGAAGCCATTGCACATTTAACATAAAGTTCTTTCCATAAGTCATTTAAATCTGCTTTGTATTCTGCTACTGATTCAATAACTGTTGAATAAAGAGCATCTGGTGTTCTGTATTCAGCATAATCATTGTAGTATTTGTATGAATCTTCAATCAAGTATTCATAGCCTGCTGGAGCCCAGTTAGCTAAGTTAGCCTGATAATTAAGTGATTCATCATCATACTGTGCACTTTCAACTACTAAGCACCAGTAGTCTATGTTGTTATTGTTAGATAATTTAGATTCACCAGCGTAGTCAGCTACTTTTACTGCTAAACCAGATTCATCTAATGTATAGTTTTCACCTTCAACACCATTCTGTAAATAGAATAAGTTTTCTGGCTGGCTCATCCATTCTAAGTACATCCAGATAGCTGCTCTTTCTTCATCAGAAGTTGTAGAGTTGATACCCATAATCATACCGAATGGCCAGTAACCTCTTTCCTGGTACTGAGCTGTTGATGGTGTACCTGCTGCTGGGTCCATAACTGCTACTTTTGCTTCTGGACAGTTAGTTAATAATGAATCAATAACTGTTGTACTACTTGATAAGTATAATGAATATAATCCTGAGTTACCAGCTACAAAGTCTGCCTGTGTAGCAGCATCATCAGTATTTAAGTAAAATTCTGGGTCGATTAAACCATTGTTATACTGGTAGTTTAAGTTCTTTAAGTATTCATATGTTGGTTCCCAAGTGAAAGCTGCAACTGAAAGATCTGAGTATAATGCTCTTTCTTTTTCGTCGATTGGCCATGTACGGAATAGATAGTCATATGTAAAGTTGTTCTGTACTAATGTACCACCACCATTACCAAGTCCTGCATCTTTCCAAGCTTTAAGAACTGCATTAAGTTCATCTAAGTTATGAGGCATTTCCATATTAACTGCATCTAACCAGTCCTGACGGATTAATGTTAACCAGTTATAAGCATCTGGTCTATCTCCGAAGAAGAAGTAGTTAGTTCCATCTACTGAACCATATTTAGTGATTGTTTCACCTAAGTTTTCAAAATATGTTGGTGCATAATAAGCAATTTCATTTAAATCAAGTGCCTGCATAGCACCTTCACCATAGTATGCAAGTGCCTGTGGCATATCATAGTGGAAAATGATATCTGGAGCTGTACCAGCTGCCAACATCTGTGTATAATCTGTTACTTCTGTAGTACGTCCAATTGCTACAAATTCAACTGTTACGTTGTATTTGTCACCAAATTCTGACTGAATCCAGTTAGTATAGTAGTTGTCTGTTACGTTCCATCCTTCAAATGCTCTGTCATAAACAGGAATCTGAATTGTTACATTTTCAGGGAATCCTGCAGAATAATCTGTATACCCACCTGAAGTTTCTGTTGCTGCAGCATCTGTAGAAGCTGCATCTGTGCTTTCTGTTGTTTCTGTTGCTGCTGATGTATCAGCAGTAGCTGTGTTTTCAGTTTTGCTTCCGCAACCAGCTAAAGAAGCTACTGTCATTGTTGTTGCAAGTGCTAAAGCTGCAACTTTTTTAAAACTTTTTCTCATAAAACTATTACCTCCTTTAAAATAGTTACCTTCTATGTAGACCCAAATCATATTTAGGTTACTACCATTATTTTCTCGGTTAATAGTACAAATCCTATTAACCGAAATTATTTGAATAATTAACCCTTTACTGAACCAATCATTGTACCTTGTACAAAGTATTTCTGTACAAATGGATATATACAAATGATAGGAATTGTAGCAAACATAATACATGAAGCCTTCAATACTTCAGGGTTTGTAATCTGTGCAGAACCTTCCAATGCTGCCTGAAAGCTCTCTGTTGCTGCTACTACTAAGTAATATAACTTTAACTGTAATGGTCTTAAATCGGTTCTCTGTTTGATATAGAACAATGCATCCTGATATGCATTCCATCTACCTACTGCATAGAATAATGATAATGTTGCAATTATAGGTTTTGATAATGGAAGAACAATGCTAACTAATGTTCTAATTTGTCCTGCTCCATCTAGTGTAGCTGACTCTATCAAGCTATCTGGAATAGAACTTTGTAATGATGTTTTCATAATAAGTAAGTTATATGGACTAAATGCTAATGGTAAAATAAGAACTGCCCATGTATCAAGTAATCCTAATGTATTCATAAGTAAGTATTCTGGTATAATACCACCTGCAAAATACATTGTAAACATAAATATGAATGTAAGAACTGTACGTCCTTTTAACTCTTTTCTTGAAAGCGGATATGCTGCACATATTGTTACAATCATACCAACAATTGTGAAAAGAACTGTTACTACTACTGTTACATACATTGATCTTAAGATACTTGCATCAGCAAAAATCTTTTTGTATGCCTGTAATGAAAATCCTTTTGGTAAAAGGACTATTTTGTTTGCTATAACGTATGCTTCTTCACTAATTGATTTTGAAAATACGTGAACGAATGGTAATACACATGTTAACGCTACTAATATAAGAATCGCATATATAATTATGTCAATAATCAAATTCTTAACTCTAGCTTTTGTCCAGACTTTTTTCTTCTTCTGGTATACTACTGCTGTTACATCTGCCATTATTAATCCCTCCTATTTTTATAATAATCCTTCTTCACCTAACTTCTTAGCAACTCTATCTGCCGCTACTACTAAGATAAGTCCTACTACAGACTGGAATAAACCAAGTGCTGTTGCTTCACTATATTTACCATTTGATAAACCTAGTCTGTATACCAATACAGGGATTGTACTTGTGAATTCTGTTGTTGCCTGATTCATCAAAGCATATACATTTTCAAATGAACCACCCATAATCTTACCTAAGTTCATAATCAATAATGTAACTACTGTACCTTTTATACATGGTAATGTAACATGTAAACATTGAGCCCATCTGCCGGCTCCATCAACTGTTGCCGCTTCGTACAGTTCTGTATTAACGCTGGTAATAGCTGCCAAATAGATGATTGTTCCCCATCCCATGGTCTGCCATACATTAATTAATACATATGTAACTAACCAGTGTGTATCTTCCTGTAAGAAAGGAATTCTTGTTCCACCTGTTGCTTCTATTAAGTTATTAACAATACCTGATGCCTGACCAAAAATCTGATAAGCAATGGCACCGATAATAACAAATGATAAGAAGTGAGGTAAATATAATAATGTTTGTGTAATTTTCTTAAACCATTTGTTCTTTACTTCATTAAGAAGTAATGCAAGTATAATTGGCATTGGGAAACCAAATATTAATACTAAACCATTTAATAGTAATGTATTTCTAATGGATACCCCAAAATCTCTCATCTTAAATACTTTTTGGAAAATTTCTAAACCTACCCATTCACTACCTGAAAAGCCCTTTAATATCTTGTAATCCTTAAAAGCAATTACTAAACCAAACATTGAACCATATTTGAATAGTAAACAAAATGCTAAAGGAATTAATAACAATAGATATAACTGCCAATCCTTTTTTAAATAAAAGAATATGTTGTGCTTCTTAGGTTGTACCTTTGCAACTGTAGTTGCATTTGCACTTGTCTTCATAAAATATTGCCCTCCTATTAAATTGTTTTCTAAGTGTTTGCACACCCTTAACCTAAGCCCACTATATCTGTTCACAATTGTTTTGTAAATATTCACTTTTGATACACACTATCATTTTTGACACACTCAAAAAACGCGTATTTTCGGGACTTTTTAGTTTTTTCACGTTTTTCTGTCGTTCATTATTTGTTCATATTTTATTAATTTACCTACTTTTTTACATCCTTTTTGTATCAAAAATGAAGCATAATTATCAAAAAAATATCCATAATTTTCATCATTTGATTACTTTTTATGGATACTTTGACTATTTTAATATTTTATTTGTTATGCAATTATTATACCAAATAGTAAATTTGCACGTTACTTTTGTTGATTTTTATACTCCCCCGGAGATATTCCTTCGTACTTTTTGAAAAATCTATTCATACTTTGAACATTATTATAACCAACCTCAGCTGCTATCTGTGTTAAATTCATATCTGAATGCAATAGTAATCCTTTAACTGCATCTATCCTCAACACATTTACATTATCCATAATACTCTTTCCAGTCTTATCTTTTGCAAGTTTTCTTAAATATGAATAACTTATACCCATTTCACTAGCCAAATCTTCAAAAATAATATCTTCCCTATAGTGTTCTGATATATATTTCTCAATTTTATCCCAATGTTTTCCTTCACTATTGGATTTAACCTCGGTTGGCTCATCAAGAATCTTCCTGTAAAAACCTATCATATATTCAACAATATCTTCTACTGTATCTCTTGTTGCTATCGCTGAATATATATTTTCATTATTGATAAATAATCTGGTAGTATTTATATTATGTTCAGACATATATTTGATAGTCGAACCAGCCAATTGGTTAAAAATAAACAAAATATTGTCAGGTGTAATATCGTTTACATTCTTAATCTGCTCCAAGCAATTATACATTTCATTTTTGATACTATCAAAATCACCTGTACTTAAGTAGTTTAGTATCTTCTTTTCACTTTCATAAGAGTAGAAATACTTATAATTCTCTCTATTAGCCGGTTTCCAGAAGTTAACTGTATTTCTTCCTTCAATTAGACGTTTCTTCAATGCTTCCTCAGCTTCTAAAACACATTCTCTAACTCCGGTAAAATCATTATGAACTGCACTAACACCGAATGTCATTGTATATCCGCCTAAAATCTGTGTTGCTTCATTTCTGATTATACTCAAAAGATTACCAATTGTTCTAGGAACCTTTACTTGATCATATTCCTTCATATTAATGATAATGGCAATTAATCCTCCGGTATATCTGACACAACCTGCCGTGTAATCATCACTAAAAATATCCTCTATTCTTTCAAATATCATATATCTATGATAGCTTCTCATATCATGAGTAGTATCATCCAAATACTGTTTAACATTATCAATTCTGGCCAAAGCAACCATATAGTGGTTATAATTGAACATCTTTTGGATTTCTTCTAACTCAGCTTCTGTATTTTTTTCGCCAACTATCAAATTGGATAATGCCTGATTTTTCGTCTCAGTTTCTCTATCTTTTAGTAATTGATGCAAATCTTCTGTTTGACTTTGAATTTTATTAAATGTTGTTGCCAAAAAGGCTATTTCATTTATTGGAGCATTATCATACGCACCACTATTTTCTTTTAGTTCCTTAACCAGCATTCTCATAGGCTTAGATATCTTTGTAGCAATAAATATCGCCATTATACTACCTGCCACAGAAATAGCTATAGCCAGCATTAAATATTTATTTCTAATACCGTTAACTGTTTCCATCAAATTCTTAAGAGGATATCTGCTAACATATATCCATTCACCAAAGCTTGTCTTATAATAAGCTATCAATTCTTCTCCACGACTGGTTTTAGCGATTCTATAACCTGATTTTTTCGTTGATGCGGCTATATTTTCCTCAAATCCTGTATCATCAGATATCCTTTCAAGAAACATTTCATCATCAGGACTTGATATAATTGTTCCATCCTTTACTACCAATAACCCTTCTAAATCAGAAGACAGGTGAGACGAATTCAAATATTCACTAATTTTCTTTTCTGAAACATTTACAATAATAGTTCCCTTTACAGAAGTTGTTAATTTACTTAGCCTATATACATATGTAATAGTATTAAGCTTTTCGCCAGCCTCTGAATCCCTTCCTAGTTGCGAAACCGATGCGGTACATCTAACCCTGGGATACCATACACCAGATATTCCACTCTGAGCTTCTTTCAACCATGACAAATCTTCAAAATCTTCTACTCGTACAATTCCCTTATATGTATCAATAACAAAATCCGCATTATCTATATAGAAAAATGCTGAGTCAACAATAGCATTGCTATCTACTATTTCATTCAACCCATCTAATATGTCAAAAGATTTACTTACATTTTCATAATTTTTATTCATTCGATTGTAGTCTGTTGCCTCACGCATAGCACTAATCTTGTTGGTCTTTACCAACTGAATAACATCACTTACAATGCCATTCAACATATTTTCAACCAATTCACTGTTGGATTCCATCTTTGCAATGGCCGAATCCGCTATCTCTTGTTGCGAATACTTTACCATTCCGGTACTACTGTAATATGTAACTATTCCTATAGGCAAAACTAATAATAGCAATATAAGCAATGCTAATTCCATTAAAAAAGGTATTTTCTTCATAAATCTTCTCCAATAAATACAAGTCACATTTTTAATCCCCCGATTAATGTGACCTTTTCTAAGTTTTCTATTTCATTGTGACTTACAAACCCTTTCACACACAAAGCTAGTTTACAATATTTTGAAAAAAAAAGCAATTTTTCAAACATTTTCTCGTCATTTGTGATAATCTATATATGTATTTGTATTTGTTTAAGAAAGAGAGGCTTATTATGTTTACAAGTGAATTTGTTTTCGGCACTAATAATGCAGATTCATTACAACTCTACTCAAAGTCAACAGGCTTTGGTTTCTTAACAGAGGAAAATCGTAGTAAAGATGAATTGCTACAATTACCAGAATTAAATAATGGTTTTGAAACTTGGTACTGGTATATCGGCCATAACATAACTAATCTTGCATTAAGTGATGCAGGTGTATATGTTGATAGTGATATGTTACTACCACTATCCTTCAAGGCAGATGTATTAAAACAAGGTAACTACAAAGTAACAATTGAAGTCAATGGCGGAACGAATGGTGTTGAGAATTTAATGATTTTCACTGGTCGCAGAAGATTGGTTTTGAAGGATAAGACATTAGCGCCTAATGAAAGTTTTACCTTTGAGACAATCGTTAATGTATGTGACTTCATCCCTCGTGGAAAGGAAGTTCCTTTTGAAGACAATTCTTTATGCATTACTCTAATTGGAAAAGGTGTACAGCTAAAACGAATTGTCATTAACGAAGTTAATGTACCTACCTTCTTCATAGCAGGTGATTCCACACTTACAGACCAAACAGGTGCTTACCCTTATATTCCTGAGAATTGTTACTGTGGTTGGGCTCAGTTTTTGACATATTTTTTGAATAATGACATAGCAGTTTCAAATCATGCTCACTCCGGATTAACTACTGAAAGTTTCAGAAATGAGGGTCATTATTCTATAATTGAAAAGTATATCAAACCGGGGGATTTCTATTTTCTACAATTTGGTCACAATGACCAGAAGTTAGCACATCTTACAGCCGAGGGCGGTTATAAGGAGAATGTTATACGATACATTAATGAAATTAGACAAAAGGAAGCATTTCCTATACTGGTCACTCCACTTTGTCGTAATTCATGGCGTGGAAATGATGGTACATACAATGATTTGTTAATTGATTATGACAGAGTCATCAAAGAAATTGGACAAGATATGGATGTTCCGGTTCTCAATCTTCATGATTTAAGCTACCAATTCATTACAACTACCGGTTTAGAATTATCTAAAGGATATTTCTTCCCTGGAGATTTTACTCATACAAATGATTATGGTGCTTATAAGATGGCAGCATTTATTGCAGAGGAATTAAGAAATCTTGATATTACATCCAAATTTGTAAAAGAAATTCAGCCTGAATGGATTGCCCCTGAGAAAATCTCACTGGCAACACCACCTAAGGGATTTGAAAACGTTACACCACCTACCGCAACAGGTGATTTAAAATGTGAATTTACTGATATAGATTCTTGTCCTAACAAGGAAAACATCATAACCTTAACATCCTTTGGTGTAATTCCAAACGACTCCAAGGAATTCAGACCTAACGACATTATCACACGTGCCGAGATTTTATCTATGATTATTAAGATAGCTAATTTCTTCCCAACCAATGTCTATAATGATTATTTTTCAGATATTGTTGGTCACGAGTGGTACGCAGGTACAGTAGAATGTGCATGGTCAAACGGAATCGTAGATAAACATTTAGTTAATGAATCTAAGTTCTATCCTAATAAAACGGTTACTTATGAAGAATTAATCGTTTTATGTATTAACGGATATAAGAGTCGCAAATCATTGGCTAATTCAGATATTTCAAGCATTCCAAATTCTTTTAAATGTAGTGGTTGGGCTGTTGAATATTATAAATATGCTGTTGCACTGGATATTTTAGACAATTCAATAGATGCCAATAAAGAGATAACAAGAATGGAAGCTGTTGATACACTTACAAAGCTCCGAGACAAAATGTTATAAAAATTTTTCAATATTTACATATTTCCCAAATACGTCATTCTAATTTGGACATAGGTATGATAAAGTGTAGTTGTTCAAACAACTATCACTTTTTAAGAGGGGAGATTATTATATGTTAAAGAGGTTTATTGCACTCGGTCTATCTTTGATGATGTTATTGACAATTAGTCAAGCAACAGTTCAGCCTGAAAACAATTATGATACAGGTATAAGTATTTGTTGTGATTTACCTTACTCAGGTTAAGCATTATTCCACAAAAAAATTATTATAATATTCTTTACCCATATGTCTGGTAATCTCACTTTCCTCAAACATCTCGTTGAGTTTGTAGGATTGCCAGGCATACTTCTTCGCTAATTTATATTCATCGCTTTCTTTATCGAGTTGCATACTATTCTTATGCAAAATGTTCCAGCTTAAGTTATACACAAAATTATACATACTTCCGCTCTTATTATTTGCCCTAAGCCATTGTATACCTTTATTGCATTTTGCAATACTCTCGTCGTATCTTCCTGCTAACCCTAATTCATTAGACAAAGTTAATAATACCTTATTGTATTCCTTTCCATCATCTATGCCATTATATTTTTCAAAGTATTCTTCCAATTTTTCCAATATACATATTGCCTTTTCCCTTTTTCCGGCTCTTCCATATGCATACGCAATATTGTTGATTATATTAATTTCTGTTTGAGTAAAAATTCTATTTATTCGAAAATCCTCTTTATAATCCTTAAAAGTTATTCGCAGGCATTCTTCTAGTCTTGATATATATTCCTCTGTAGTTACTTTTTTATTCTGATAATCAAGCAAGGCTTTCATCAACTCAACGAACTGCCTGTTGCTATCTAACGTTCCATTAAAATGTGGATGATTTAATAATTCTTCTAATTTACACTCCACATCCTCATATTCCATTCGACTCTTAGCAAACAATATATCAGATACTATTTTATCAATATCAGTATTATGACTCTCAATAGGTAAAATGTATCTTCCATCATCCTCATTCATCTTTTTCATTAATAATGCGAATTTTTCTCTACTAGGCGCTATTTTCCCACTTTCGTATCTCGATAATGTTTCAACACTGCAAATCCCCTCTGATAGTTCATTTTGGGTTAATCCCTTTGATAATCTTGTGTATTTAATAATACTCCCTAATCTGTATACTCCCATAAATATTTTTCCTTCAAAATTTTTCTAACCTTTTCAAAATTGACAGTATCCTCTACAAATTCATAATAGGCATATAATTGCTGATATATTTCTGATATTTTTTCTTTTGGTGCTAATTCGCCCTTTTCCAAAAGCATACATTTATAAAATAGCATTTTAGGAACTTCTTCCATATCTTCACCTAATCTGGCAACTGTGATAGCTCTGTCCACATATTCCAGTGCCATTTGAATATTCTTATTCTCTAATGCAAATCTCGCCAATTGCTCTGATAGTCTGCAATATATATTTCCAATATAATATAAGTTGACATTTTGTCTTTTCAAATATTCTTCTATATATTCACAAATAGAAATTCTTATATTACTATTAATATAGTGGTCCTTATTTTTTTCAAGAATTTCTACTATTTTTAGTGCCATATCCATTTCAACAAAATCCATTGCTTTCATTTTGTCTATATTGAAAATATCAAATTGTGTTAACTCCAAAGCTTGTAAATACAACTCATAAGCAACATTATAATTAAGTTTTTCTAATTCTATATCCGCTCTTGTTTTTAATATAAGCTGTTTTTGAATATTCTCTGATTTGTTTGTAATTTCGTATTTTTCCAAATTATCAAAAATATATTGATAATTTTTTTGCTTCATTGCTTTATCGATATTATCCCAAAATTGACGAATAACAAAATCATCATCTTCCGTTATCATCTCATACTTTTGGGACTCTCTTCCTAATCTTTGGAAAATTCTATCAATCAAAATTTTATCAGGAAATCTTATATCATTTTCAAATCTAGTCAAAGATTGTACGGAACATAACCCTCTACAAATATCAGATTTTGTCATTTTGCTTTCTTTTATTAAACTCGCCATCACAGAACCTAATTTAATCATAACATCCCTCATATCTTCATCACTAATATTATCTTACACTTATTGACTTTATTTTCCAAGAAATTATTTCATTTTTTCACGACAAAAAACGACAAGAAATTTGCTTTTCAAATTTCTTGCCATTTTTATATTTTATTCTATTTTTTCAATTCAAGACGAGTTAATGCTTTCTTAAGTGCAATCTCTGCACGCATTACGTCTATTTCAGCTCCATTAGAAGCTAATCTACGTTCAGCTCGTATCTTTGCCTCATTTGCACGATTTATATCTATTTCATCCGGCCATTCTGCTACTTCTGCTAATACAGTAACTTCTTCCTTTAGAATTTCAACAAATCCTGCGTGTAATGCGGCAACCTTTACACCAGAAGGTTCTGTTATTCTGACGATTCCAGGTGAAAGAATTGTAGTTAATGGAATATGATTTTTATATACACCAATTTCACCTTCACTAGTCTTCATTTCCACCATTGACACTTCGCCATCATAGAATATTCTGTCTGGTGATACTATTTTTAATCTAAATAATTCATCAGCCATATTGTTCACCCCTTACTTCACGCGGGCAACAACATCGTCAATATTACCTGCATTTAAGAAATGTCCTTCTGGTATATCATCATGTTTACCTTCAAGAATTTCTTTAAAACCTTGAATTGTTTCACTAAGTGGTACATATTTACCTTCAAGACCTGTAAACTGTCCTGCTACGAAGAAAGGCTGTGATAAGAATCTTTGTACCTTTCTTGCTCTGGCTACAACAAGTTTATCCTCTTCTGATAATTCATCCATACCTAAGATAGCAATAATATCCTGTAATTCCTTATATTTTTGAAGAATTTCCTGAACACCACGGGCTACTTTGTAATGCTCTTCTCCAACAATACGTGGATCAAGGATTCTTGATGTAGACTCAAGTGGGTCAACAGCTGGATAAATACCAAGCTCTACTATAGAACGTGACAAAACTGTTGTTGCATCCAAGTGAGCAAATGTAGTTGCAGGAGCTGGGT
>CAYOMP010000035.1:0-23621 GCA_964405075.1 uncultured Lachnospiraceae bacterium | reverse complement strand
CACTTAATTGCAAAAGTTATTCTTAGATTCCACACAATTTACTGGCCAATCATGCTTATGGCTTTGGATTTACCGCTTCCAAAACAGATTTTTGGTCATCCATTGTTATTGCAGGGTGATGGCAAAATGAGTAAATCAAAGGGAAATGTTATTTACGCAGATGATTTAGTAAGATTATTTGGTGTTGATGCAGTCAGATATTTCGCATTACATGAAATGCCATTTGAAAGTGACGGAGTTATCACTTGGGAATTAATGGTTGAAAGAATGAACTCAGATTTAGCTAATACTTTAGGAAATCTTGTAAATAGAACTATTTCTATGTCAAACAAATACTTTGGTGGAGTAGTAAATAACACAAATGTAGTTGAAGATGTAGATGCTGACCTTAAGGCAGTAGTAACTTCTACAAGAGATAAGGTAGAAGCTAAGATGGATAAATTAAGAGTTGCAGATGCAATTACAGAAATCTTTACTTTATTCAAACGTTGTAATAAATACATCGATGAAACAATGCCTTGGGCATTAGCAAAGGATGAAGCTAAGAAAGCAAGATTAGAAACTGTACTTTACAACTTGGTTGAAAGTATCACAATCGGAGCTAATCTTTTGAAACCATTTATGCCGGAAACAGCAGAAAAAATCTTTAAACAGTTAAATACATCAGAAAGAATTATGGATGATTTAGACAAATTTGGTTTATATCCTAATGGAACTAAAGTTACTGAAACACCAGAAATCTTATTTGCTCGTTTAGACCTTAATGAAGTAATGGAACAGGTTGCTATAATTCAGGAAGCACAAAAAGCAGCTAACGGTGGAGAAGCTACAGAAGCAGTGCCTGAAAATGTTATTGATATTGAACCAAAGGCAGAAATTGAATATGATGATTTTGCAAAATTACAGTTTCAGGTAGGAGAAATCATTGCTTGTGAAGAGGTAAAAAAATCTAAAAAATTACTTTGCTCACAGGTTAGAGTAGGTAGCCAGGTTAAACAGATTGTATCTGGTATTAAGGCTCATTACACTCCAGAAGAAATGGTCGGTAAGAAGGTTATGGTAGTAACTAATTTAAAACCAGCCAAATTAGCAGGAATTATGTCAGAAGGTATGTTACTTTGTGCAGAAGATGCCGAAGGTAATCTTGCACTTATGACACCTGAAAAAGATATGCCGGCAGGAGCAGAAATATGTTAATTATTGATACACATGCACATTATGATGATGAGGCATTTGACGAAGATAGAGACGCATTGTTATCTTCAATGCCAGAGAATAATATTGAGTATATAGTCAATGTGGGAGCAAGTCTTGCTTCCACTAAGGCTACTATAGAATTAGCAAAGAAATATCCATTTATTTATGCCGCGGCAGGTGTTCATCCTAGCGATACGGCAGAGCTTAATGAATATAATTTTAAATGGCTTAAGGAACAATTTGAATATGAAAAGGTAGTTGCGGTAGGAGAAATTGGTTTGGATTACTACTGGGATGAGCCAGATAGAGATATTCAAAAGAAATGGTTTGAAAGACAGTTAGAGTTAGCAAGAGAGGTTAAAAAGCCTGTGATTATTCACAGCCGAGAAGCTGCTAAGGATACCTTGGATATGATGAAAGTTGCAAAGGCAGAAGAAATAGGTGGAGTCATCCACTGCTATTCATATACTAAGGAAATGGCAAGAGAGTATTTGAATATGGGATTTTACTTTGGAATAGGTGGAGTGGTTACTTTTAATAATGCTAAAAAGTTAAAGGAAGCCGTAGAGTATATTCCAATGGAAAATATAGTATTAGAAACAGATTGTCCATATTTAGCACCGGTCCCTAACAGGGGTAAGCGAAATTCGTCATTAAATATTCCACATATTGCAAAAGAGATTGCTGCAATCAAAAGAATAAGTTATGATGAAGTTGTAAATATCACAAATCAAAATGCCAAGAAGTTATATGGCATTAAGTAACGAAAAGAGGTAAAGATGGCAACATTAGGAGATCCTAAGAATACTATTGAAATCTTAAATAAATATCAGTTTATGTTCCAGAAGAAATTCGGTCAGAACTTCTTAATTGACACTCATGTATTGGACAAAATTATTCGTTCTGCTGGAATTACAAAGGATGACTTTGTATTAGAAATAGGGCCGGGTATTGGAACAATGACACAGTATTTGTGTGAAAATGCTAGAAAAGTAGTAGCGGT
Organism: uncultured Lachnospiraceae bacterium; assembly: GCA_964405075.1. GTDB lineage: Bacteria > Bacillota > Clostridia > Lachnospirales > Lachnospiraceae > CAYOMP01. Next base: position 21,421 of record CAYOMP010000035.1, on the reverse strand, counting down.
TGAAATTGATAAGAATCTTATTCCTATTTTAGAAAATGATACATTAAAAGATTATGACAATGTTCGGGTAATTAATGGGGATATTTTAGAGATAGACATTAACAAGTTAGTTCAGGAAGAGAATGATGGAAAGCCGATTAAGGTGGTAGCTAATCTTCCATATTATATTACAACACCTATTATTATGGGCTTATATGAAAGCCACGTGCCAATTGCCAGTATTACAGTTATGGTGCAAAAAGAAGTAGCAGACAGAATGCAGGCAGGTCCGGGGACTAAGAATTACGGAGCGTTATCTTTGGCAGTTCAGTATTACGCCGAGCCTTATATTGCGGCAAATGTTCCACCTAATTGCTTTATGCCACGCCCGGGAGTAGGTTCTGCGGTAATTCGACTTACAAGCTTTGAAAAGCCTCCTGTGGATGTTAAGGATGAAAAATTGATGTTCAAATTAATCAGAGCATCCTTTAACCAGAGACGAAAGACATTGGCTAATGGGCTTAAGAATTCAGCTGAATTGAATTTTACAAAAGAAGAAGTTGAAAAAGCTATTGAAGAAGCAGGTTTTTCACCAAGTGTCAGAGGCGAGGCTCTTACATTAGAAGAATTTGCCAGATTAGCAAACATTTTATCTAAATAATAAGGTTATTTGTAAGCAAGAAATAGACGAATGTAAAATGCAAAATAATTTAAAAATATATTTTTGTATTTTGCGTTCGTTTTTTTTAAATTTGATTAGGAAAAAATGTTTTGCGAAGATACGTACACTTTGTTTTATATCTAATTTCATTTTTTTCTTATTACTAAAGTCACAAATATTATAAATCATATTACAAACTGCGTATTTATGCTGAATTATAAGCTACTTATTTCTTGAAAATGCCAGTAAATTGTACTATACTTTTTACTAGTTGAGAGAATGGTTTTGTCACATTATTTTATGAGATGGTAGGGGATGATATTATGGTAAAAATGGTATCAATCAAGGATGTAAAACAAGGGATGGTTGTTGGAAAAGATATTTTTACAGAAACATCCGGGCAGATTATTGCGGGAATGACTGTATTATCACCAAGAGCTATTAAAAGACTTGAATTGTATTCTATAAAAGAGGTTCCAATATATTTTGAAGATGAGGAATTACAAAAAGAAATAGAGGATAGAGCTTCAGATATGAAGCAATATACAGAGGCTCAAAGAACACGTCAGTCTAAGGAGTTCAAAGCCTTCAAGAAGGCGTTTGGGGAATCGACTAAGGTAGCAGAGCGTGTTCTTAATGATATTGCAATGCAAGAGGGCAAGGTTAATCGTGAACTGCTTAATACAATGATAGACAGAGTTGTGGAAGTTAGTAACAATGGACTCTATGTTTTTGATATGCTTCATTGTATGAGGGAATTGGATGATTTGACTTATGCTCATTCGATGAGTGTTGCTTTGATATGTAAGGTATTTGGTGAATGGCTTCATATGCCAAAAGAAGATATAGAAGTATTGAAAATGGCTGGATTTTTACATGATATAGGTAAGGTAAAGATTCCAAGTGATATTATTACTAAAAAGGCGGCATTAACTCAGTCAGAGTATGAGACTATTAAGAAACATACCAATCTGGGATATGAAATATTAAAGAGTCAGAATATAGATGAAAGAATTAAAAGAGCTGCCCTGTGTCATCATGAGAGAATTGATGGGACAGGTTATCCGTTAGGATTAAAGGGGGAAGAGATTGACGAATTCTCTAAGATTGTAGCCATAGCTGATACATATGAGGCTATGACAGCCAAAAGATGTTATAGAGACCCAATATGCCCGTTTAAAGTAGTGGAAGAAATGCAACAATTAGAATATGATAAATATGATGCTAAATATATGATTCCGTTATTAGAAATGATTGTGCAGTCTTACATAGGAAATAACGTAATGCTTTCTAATGATCAGGATGGAAAAGTGGTTATGCTTAATAGGAATGATTTGGCGAGACCAATTGTGAAGATTAATGATTCGTATGTAGATTTATCAAAGGAACGCAGTTTATATATTGATGCAATAATATAGAAACGTAGGAGCTAGATAATGATTGATTATCTAACTCCTATTTTTATGAAAATATCAGGATTCTATAACATACAAGTCTAAAAATTCCAATTATAGTACAGTGAGTATGAGAAGAAGTAACGTATTTTTGTAATTTTTGAAATCTAAAAGGAATATATTTAACCAAAGAGGAGGGAGAGTATGGTTGATTATAAAAGAATGGTTATTTATTTATACTCGTATATAAATGGGAAAAAGGGAGAAAACGTAGGCTTTGCAAGACTGGAAAGGCGAAATAATCAAATCAGAATTTTGATTAGAATAAACGGACTTGGTAGTGATACGCCTTATAAAGTTTATTTAATTGCCAAAAATAATGGCGAAAAAAGTAGATATGAATGGGGAAACTTTATTAGACGGGGGAGCTTGGGAGAATTCAAAGGTGTAACAATGGCAGAAAATGTGCTGGGAAAAGGTTTTGGGTTTGATGCGACCAGTGGAATTGTAGTGGAAGGAAAAGGTATTGTTGCAGGCTTTTGGGAGGATATCGATGAGAATCCAAAAGAAATAGCTATATATAGTAGTGGTCAAAATGTAGAAGATGTTAATACAGATTGCAGCGAAGATGTGAACAATGTAGATATTAGTGATAATAACCCAAAAAGAGTAAGTCTTCAGGAAATGGAGATAAAAGAAGCAAAGGTTATGTCTGCTGAAACAAGTTGCGATATAAATATTCAGGAAAAATGCGAGGAAAAAAATAATGATGAAAAAAATCAAGAAGAACCTGCAAGTGGCAACGAAGAAGGAATGGTGGGACAATGTCGGGATAATTTACCTACTATGGAAAAGGAAGAAGAGCATATTCTGACTGACGAGGATGAGGCTAAACAGAATAGTAATGTTTTTGCAGAAAACGAAAGTAATAGAATGGTTAGTGTAGAAGGAAAAGAATTAAATCCACAAATAAAGCAATTAAAAGGCAGGAACTGGTGGAAAAATATAGCGGGAACAAAACAAATTGTGGAAAAACAATTTGATACAAATGAGGATAAGGGAAATATAATCAAAATTGAATTAGACGACATAAAATATTTACCATCTAATTGTTGGATTTGTAGAAATAATAGCTTTTTATTACACAATTACTATATTTTTAAGTTCCTTGTAGTTATACATAACGATAGAGGAGAGTATTACTTAGGTGTACCAGGCTATTTCGATGAAAAAGAGTTTGCAGTGGCGAATATGTTTGGGTTCAGTATTAATGAAAAAATAAGCCAAGAACCACATATTAGAGGTTATTGGCTAAAACTCATTGATCATGATTAATGAAAGAATACTGTTCGTGGTCTTCGTAAGATGAACCAATCATTATACATTGTCGAGCAATTCCTTCGTATTCAAAACCTATCTTTTGAATTAGATTTTTTGATGGAATATTGTCCGATAAAATATAAGCCACAATTCTGTGTATATGTAATGATGATGAAATCAAAGAAATTGCCTTTGTTAAAGCTTCGTAGCAATACCCTTGATGTTGGTGTGCTTCATCCATTTTGTAACCAACAGTACAACAGGATATAACTCCACGTTGAATGTTTGAAAAAGAAATAGTTCCGATGATTTTGTCGGGATTTTCTTTTTTATATATCCAGAATCGAATATTTGATTTGGATAACATGGAATTATATTCAAACGTAAGACAATTCTTTTGATAATTTTTTGTATAAAACTTTTCTGGACGTTCAGGTTCAAAACGCTCGAATAACTCCTTGTTGTCTAGGTAAAAATTCAACACAGAAATAGCATTTTGTGAGGTTGGAGCTATTATCCTTAAATATAATCGTTCTGTTTCATATTGTGTAAGCATATTAAGTTTCACTTCCTATTCAAGCCCGCGTAATTGAACATTTGGTATTGCAGGTCTTAAGATATTTAAGTACATATTTAATGTTTCTGCTGAAGGTGTGTAGAAATCTTGAGGAGATAAAACGTTAGGACTGTTGTTAAAGGGTTGTAAGTAGTAATGTTTAGCACCTCTAATCCAATCACCAATCATCATAAAATCCTCAGAATCCAATAATGGACTAACAACAGTAGTTCGAAACTCGTATTCAATAGAAGAGTTCATAATTATTTGGATACTTTCATCAATAGTATGCAGGTTAATATTATTAATGCCTGTAAGTAGGTCATATTTTGCAGGAGAGGCTTTTATATCCATTGCTATATAGTCAATTAGATTATCGTCAAGAAGCCTTTGAATTACTTCTGGATGATATCCATTGGTGTCTAATTTAACCTTAAGCCCAAGTTTTTTGATTTCCTTTATAAAATCCGGTAAATCAGGAGCTAATGTAGGCTCTCCGCCGGATATACAAACACCATCCAAAACATTACTGCGCTTTTTTAAAATAGTAAGAATATCGGTTTGAGTAATTTCTGTTAAGGTTTTATCTTTTAAAACTAATGCTGAATTGTGACAAAATGGACAACGAAAATTACACCCCCCTAAGAATATAATGGATGCCAAATGTTCTGGATAATCCAGCAATGTTGTTTTAGTAAAACCAAGAATTTGCATAAATTCCCTCCCCTATGATAAACTATATTAGTTGAATATAATTTATGAATAAATGTAAATAAAAGTTTAATATAAAAAAATCTAGCTTAACTGAAAAATATATTCGGTAAAAGTCTTTGTAAATAAAAAACACTATTAGGTAGATTATACCATATTTATTGCAAATAGAGAGAGGAATTTCATGACAATAGATGAAAAATATATGAAAGAGGCATTGAAGCAGGCAAAAAAGGCGTATGCTTTGGATGAAGTACCAATAGGTTGCGTAATAGTATATGAGAATAAAATTATTGCCAGAGGGTATAATAGAAGAAATACAGATAAGAACACCTTAGCCCATGCAGAATTGGCAGCGATAAAAAAAGCGTCAAAAAAGCTGGGGGATTGGAGGCTTGAAGGGGCTACTATGTATGTAACCTTAGAACCTTGTCAAATGTGTGCAGGAGCTATTGTTCAGTCCCGTATAGACAGGGTGGTTGTTGGGAGTATGAACCCTAAGGCAGGATGTGCCGGGTCTGTAATTAACCTTTTGCAAATGAAAGAGTTCAATCATCAGGTAGAGTTTGAAAAGGGTGTATTAGAAGAAGAATGCAGCAATATTTTGTCGGAATTTTTTAAAGAACTTAGAATGCGTAAAAAGTTGACAAAAGCGTAAAAATTAGTTATACTTTACTTCTCTATGGAGATTAAAATACGGTTTTAAAATTTCCGTGCAGCTGGGGAGTTAGCGGTGCCCTGTACCTGCAATCCGCTATAGCAGGAGTGATGTTTTTCCTAGGGCTTCCAATTGCGAAGCTGCCCTATGTAAGTGGCGTTGACGTTTGGGTCTTACGCAACAGGAACTTGTGAATCGTGTCAGGTCGGGAACGAAGCAGCACTAAGCAGGCACTCCTGTGTGCCGTGAGGATGCCTGGATTGAGTTAACTGCATAGGTAACGTTTGTGAGAGGTTGTTCGAAGAAAGACGCACGGATTAAAATAAATATATGATTAATCAGCAGATAGCTGATTTTTTTTTGCCCAAAATTCTTTTTGCAGTTATATAATATTGTTATAATATAGAAGATTTTTGTGTTTGGTTTATGCGAGCAACGAGGAGAAAATTATATTTACATAGGTTTTCTACGAGTGTCACGACAATTTGAGAAAATTTAAGGATGTCAGATAAAGAGTTTTGTTATACATAGTAATAGAATTTTTTATTAACTGCTTTTGAATATTCACAAATCACATAAGAATAAATAGTTGTGGATAAAATAAAAGTATTATATAATGAACTATATGTGTACTTGCAATAAAATCATATGTTGTATGAAAGGTAAGTGATAAATATGTTAAGAATAGGAATGTTAACCAGTGGTGGCGATTGTCAGGCTTTAAATGCGGCTATGAGAGGCGTAGTTAAAGGCATTTGCAGTAATGTTGATGAAGTAGAGATTTATGGTTTTTCAGAAGGCTATAAAGGATTAATTTACGGTAACTATAGAATGCTTACCAGTGCAGACTTTTCAGGTATTTTAACAAAAGGTGGAACCATTCTTGGCTCATCAAGACAACCATTTAAGTTAATGAGGGTTCCGGATGAGAACGGGTTAGATAAGGTAGAAGCAATGAAGCAGACATATCATAAACTTTGTTTAGATTGTTTGGTAGTTCTTGGAGGAAATGGAACTCACAAGACAGCTAATCTTTTAAGAGAAGAAGGCTTGAATGTTGTTACACTTCCTAAGACAATAGATAATGATATTTGGGGAACAGATATGACATTTGGTTTCCAAAGTGCTGTAAATATAGCGACAGATGCTATTGATTGTATTCATACTACAGCAGCATCCCATGGCAGAGTATTTATTGTTGAAGTTATGGGACACAAGGTAGGCTGGCTTACACTTCATGCAGGTATAGCAGGTGGGGCAGATATTATTCTTTTACCTGAAATACCATATGATATAGATAAAGTAATAGAGGCGATTGAAAAGCGTGCCAAGGCAGGCAAACGTTTTACTATTTTAGCAGTGGCCGAGGGTGCAATTTCAAAAGAAGATGCGAAATTATCTAAAAAGGAACTTAAGGAAAAGAAAAAGAAGAGTGCTTATCCTTCTGTTTCATATGAAATTGCGGCTCAGATAAAGGAAAGAACAGGACAGGAAATTAGAATTACAGTTCCGGGACACACACAAAGAGGCGGTAGTCCATGTCCTTATGACAGAGTGTTGTCTACCAGGTTAGGAGCCAAGGCAGCAGAAATGATTATAAACAAAGAATATGGATATATGGCAGCTATTATAAATGGAGAAATTACTAAGGTGCCTTTAGAAGAGGTAGCAGGAAAGTTAAAGATGGTATCTCCAGATTTGAGTATAATAAAAGAAGCCAAGCAGGTAGGAATTAGTTTTGGTGATTAGTGCTGCGAAAGGAGCAACAAATGTCTTATCAGGCATTATATAGAAAGTTTCGTCCCGGTGAATTTCATGATGTAAAGGGACAGGAACATATTGTAACAACTTTAAAAAACCAGATAAAAGCAGATAGAATTGGACATGCATATTTGTTTTGTGGTACCAGAGGAACAGGTAAGACTACTATTGCAAAGATTTTTGCAAAAGCAGTTAACTGTGAAAATCCAATTGATGGTAGTCCCTGTAACGAATGTGCTACCTGCAGAAGTATAAATGAAGGCCGTTCGATGAATGTTATTGAAATAGATGCAGCATCTAACAATGGTGTAGATAATATTCGAGAGATAAGGGATGAAGTGGCGTATTCACCTACGGAAGGCAAATATAAGGTATATATCATAGACGAAGTTCATATGTTGTCTATAGGTGCGTTTAATGCCCTGCTAAAGACCTTGGAAGAACCACCGGCATATGTAATCTTCATTCTGGCTACAACTGAAGCTCATAAGATTCCTATAACGATTTTATCCAGATGTCAGCGATATGATTTTAAGCGAATTTCTATAGAAACTATTGCAGACAGATTGAATGAGTTGGTTATTAAGGAAAATGTAGAAGTAGAAGATAAGGCTATTCGATATATTGCCAAGGCAGCAGATGGTTCTATGCGTGATGCTCTTAGTTTACTTGACCAATGTATAGCTTTTTATTTAGGGCAAAAGCTTACATATGAGAACGCATTGGAGGTATTAGGAGCAGTAGATACAGAAGTGTTTAGTAAAATGCTTCGAAAAATACTGGATCGTAATGTAATAGGTCTTATACAACAGCTAGAGGAATTAATTATGCAAGGAAGAGAGCTGTCTCAATTCGTTGCAGATTTTACATGGTATTTGCGAAATCTATTATTGGTAAAAACATCAGATGATATAGAAGATGTCTTGGACGTTTCATCAGATACACTAGCCAGATTAAAAGAAGAATCTGAAATGATAGATGTCGATACATTGATGCGTTACATTAAGATTTTTGCAGAATTAACCAATCAGGTTAAATATTCCACTCAGAAGAGAGTTATGGTAGAGGTTGCATTGATTAAACTATGCACACCTGCTATGGATAAGCAGCAGGATTTAGGCAGTATTATAGCCAGATTAGAAGATGTTGAAAAAAGGCTTGAAAAGGGAATAGTTGTTAATAATATGTCTAATTCCATAGTGGCTGGTGTGGATACAACCCAATCAGCTCAAGCTCAAGTACAGCCAAAGACATTACCAAAGGCTTTGTCAGAAGATGTTAAAAGTATAGTATCTAATTGGCGTGGAATAGTTGAAGAAATGTCAGGAGCTACTAAGCAGTATTTGAAAATGGCTAAGCTTAGCGTAGGAAATGACGACAGATTGTTGATTGTTTTGGGAGATTCTGTTGGCTATCAAATGCTAATGAATGAGAACAGACCGGAAGAAATAAAAAATACTATTTCAAACCGGATTGGTAAAGAGGTTAACATTGAGATTAAAATGTTAGAAACAGGCAGTTCTTTTGAGAACAGTTATGTTGATATAGAAAAATTAGTAAATATGGACATTGTCGTAGAAGATTAAGGAGGATTTTTATAATGGCAAAAAGAGGAGGATTTCCAGGCGGTGGTATGATGCCTGGTAATATGAATAATTTAATGAAGCAGGCTCAGAAGATGCAAAAGCAGATGGAAGAGTCAACAAAAGCACTTGAAGAAGCAGAAGTTACGGCAACAGCAGGTGGCGGAGCAGTAGAAGTTACAATGAGTGGTAAAAAAGAGATAACAAAAGTAAAATTATCTGAAGAAGTAGTAGATCCTGATGATATAGAAATGTTAGAAGATTTAATTATGGCAGCAACAAATGAGGCTTTGAGAAAAATCGAAGAAATGTCTAATGAAGCTATGTCAAAGATTACCGGCGGTTTAGGCGGTCTTGGAGGAGGCTTTCCATTCTAATGGATTTATATAGTAGCCACATAAATAAATTAATAGAGGAATTAGCATCTTTGCCGGGTATTGGGTCAAAAACTGCTCAAAGATTGGCATTTCACATTTTGAATATGCCGATGGATAGGGCAGAAAGCCTGTCTAATGCAATTTTGAATGCTAAGAAAAATGTACGTTATTGTAGTCAGTGTTTTACATTAACAGATACAGATGTTTGTCCAATATGTGCCAATCCCAAGAGAGACCATAAGACAATTATGGTAGTGGAAAATACAAGGGACTTAACAGCATATGAAAAAACCGGCAAATTTGATGGTGTATATCATGTGTTACATGGAGCGATTTCACCTATGTTAGGAATTGGACCTAACGATATTAAGTTAAAGGAATTGATGCATAGATTACAAGATGATGTTGATGAAGTAATTATTGCTACTAATTCAAGCTTGGAAGGTGAAACAACAGCAATGTATATTAGTAAATTAATAAAACCTACAGGAATCAAAGTCAGCAGAATTGCCAGTGGTGTTCCGGTAGGCGGAGATTTAGAATATATAGACGAAGTTACGTTACTTCGTGCATTGGAAGGAAGGGTAGAGCTCTAGAGAATTATCCAGAGTTCTGCTTGCAATTTTTATACCAGAAACAATTGAATCAGCCAAATGCATTACAGTAGATAATCTGGTGGTTTGAAGAACCATATTTTCTAAAACACCGGAGGTATTTACTATACCGGTAATTGATAGATTGCCAACAGGTGAAAGGTCTTTCTTTACTCCCAGTCCGGGAGAGAGAGGACCTTTTTCTATTGTTATAAAGCCAATATGGTTAGTTAGCCCCAAAGATGCATCGATGGCAATGATATATGGATTTGCGTATGTGGAATTAATAGAATGCACAGTTTCAGCAAGATTTAGAGCGTGAATAGGATTTTCTAAGGTGCCGTATATGTGCAGATTTTTAAATCGAAACATAGATAACTTGTGTCCAATCAGTGGACCAAGACTGTCTCCGGTAACTCTGTCAGTTCCAATACATAATATAATTAATGGCTGATATACATTTTTTTCATCTAATACAATTTTTGAAATAGTATTACCTAATTTCATAGGGCAGGTAATATCCTTTGAGTTTATATAAAATGGTGTATTTATAGTAAAACTCCTCTCTGTTATTTGATAGTAAAAGCCTTTCCTATAATATTAAGAATATTCAAAAACAACAAAAATAATTAAAAGAAAAGTACAAGAAAAACTGACAAATGAAATAAAAAATATAGAGGAAAAAACATAAAAACATAAAAAAATCAAATAGAAGATATTAACATGGCAACAATTGCGAAAAGTTGTGGATATATTAGACATATTATGATAAAAAATAAGCTCTGCCTGTGATAGAATTCCCACTAGAATGTAGTTTGTTAAAAGGGAAAGACGGAGGCGGCAGTAGTGATAGAGATAGTTTACAGTAAAGAGATTAATAAAAAGGACGAGTACTTAAGATTGCCGAAAAACATCAAGCAGACCGGTATAGTGGAAGAACACAAAAAGGTGTATATAGAAGATTATGTTGATACCTTTATGGAACAATTTCTAGATGATGTGGGTGAGAGCAGAGGGGTATTAATATTAACGGGTAAAACGGTATATAATTCAGGCTGCAATTATACCTTTGTGGAAGGCTGTTTATGGGTAAAAGAAATAGAGATTGTTGGCAGAGAAATATTTTTTAATGATAAAATATGGATGAATATACATAGTCAGGTTAAGAAATTTTTCTCGTTAGCGGATATTGTAGGATGGGCCATAGTTTCTAAGGATGAGTTAATGGGAGTAAACGATTCGATTGTCAAAATTCATAATGATAATTTCCCTGGAAAAGAAAAAATATTAATTACGAAAGAAATACTGGAAAAAGAACAGATTATATATAATATGGAAAATGGCATAATGCGAGAGCATAGAGGATATTATACTTATTATGAAAAGAATCCACAAATGCAGGCTTATATGATAAATGTAAAGGAAAGCCTTGAAAAAAAGGAACAGTGGGAAGATAAAGCAACAAAGAGTTTTAGAACTATAATAAAAGAAAAAGAAGAGATAAAGCAACAAAGAATAAAAAGAAATACAAAAATCTTAAAAACTGCCTCTTTGTTATTAGTTGTAATCATTGGAACTGCCACATTTTACAATTATGATAAACTAGAAACTTTGCAGACAGATTTGGAATATTTATCAAAAAATGTAAATGAACAACAGGTAAAAGAGTGGTTTGCAGATGCCAAGAATGGATTAAGTGAAGGAATAGAAAAAGAAATGGACAACCTAAGTACAAATGCATCGAAAGAAGATGTGGCAGGAGCAGAAGGTGAGGAGAATAGTGCCAACACAAGTTCTACAACAAGCGAAAATACAGAAATAACAGATGAATACACATTAGAAGTAAATAATATTTCAGGGAATGTGGAAAAGGAAGAAAAAAATGACCAGACAAGTGGACAAGCTACTGATAAAGGTGAAATAAACAGTGGTGAAGGTGAAAATACGAAAGAAACAGTTAGTGGCTCTGTAACAGAAATATCAAGTACGGAAAGCGAAATAACAGAAAATGTAAATGAAGAGGCAGCAGAAGAAAAGGCAGAACCGATAGAAGAAAAGCAGAATACATATATTGTTCAAAATGGTGATTCCTTAGAAAAAATATCTATTAAATTGTATGGAGATACAAGTAAAGTGGCAGAAATATGCCAGCTAAATGAAATATCAGATATTGATAAGATATTTATAGGTCAAGAACTAATTGTTCCATGATTCACAAATTTTTTAGATGATAATAATAGAAAAATGGTTTATAATAGATTGGATAGTTTATAGAGAAAAAAAGGTTGGGAGAAAATGCCAAAGATAGGGAAGTTTTTCAAAGAAAAAATAGAAACAATAAAAGACAGTAGATTTAACAATAGTGATAAAGAGTATAGAAATAAATTGCTATTTCACAAGGCTGCAATACTTAATAAATTTATTTTAACAATTGTAGTTTTGATAATTATTGGTATTGGTACATATATATATTTCAAAAATAAGGTATATACTAATTATAATGTTGCCTCGGTGGTGGAAAGAGAAGATACTATTAATACAAGATATTTGAAATATGGAACGAATATTTTAAGATATAGTAATGATGGAATCTCTTCCACTGATTATACAAATAAAGTTATTTGGAACGTAGCCTATGAAATGCAAAATCCTATAGTTGATATTTGTGGAGATTATGTTGCAGTAGCCGATTTGAAGGGGAATAAAATATATATTATGGATTCAAATGGTGCAAAGGGTGAAATAGACACTACGTTGCCAATACAACAAATAGAAGTAGGCTCCCAAGGTGTTGTATACGCGGTAATGGAAGATGGTACAGATATTTGGATACTTACATATAATTTTGACGGTACGGTACTGGCAAAGAGTAAACAACCTATGTCTTCCAGTGGATATCCGATAGATATTTCAGTATCTGATAATGGCGAAAAGCTGATGGTATCATATTTATATGTAGACAGTGGAGTTATGAAAACCAATGTTGCTTTTTACAATTATGGGTCAGTTGGTCAAAACGAAAGTGACAAGCTGGTTAGTGGATACAGCTATGATGGAACGGTATTTCCGTTGGTTGAGTTTCTTAATGCGTCTACAGCATTGGCAGTTGGGGATAGCAAAATAGCCATATATAAAGGAACTCAAAAGCCTCAGTTGTTAAAAGAAATAGAATACACGCAAGAAGTTTTAAGCGCCTACTATTCAGATGAATATATTGGTTTGGTTTTTAACAATGAGGATACGGTAGATAAGTATAGATTAGATATATATAATTTGACAGGAGAGAAGATTTTAAGCAAAAAGTTTAACTATGATTATACTAATATAACATTAGATAAGAACGGATTTGTTATTATGAATGAAAATGAATTTGCTGCATATAGTATGTCTGGAATAGAGAAGTTCTATTATAAATCATCAAATACATTATTGAATGTGATTAGATTAGAAACCGGTGGCAAGTTTGTAATAATAGATTCGAAAAATACACAGGTTATCAGCTTAAAATTAAATTAGAAGAAAATGAATTGGTTATTAATAGTAATTATAATAATGATGGCGGCATTCGCCTTAAACGGATATCGATTGGGATTAATAAAGAAAATTTTTACGATGTTTTCTTTCGTAATAACGATTGTTGCTGCATCGGCAATGGAGCCTTATGTAACGGAATTTTTAGTAGAAAATACAGCTGTTTATGATAGTTTATGTGAAAGCCTTGGAAATGTTATTTCAATAGAAGATAATGTGGATGGTGCAATAGAAGAATCAGGTTTGCCAAAGATACTTTCGGCTGTTATGAAGACCGAACAAGGTGAAGGGGTTATAGCTGGAATAGAAGATAGTATTTGTGCAAGACTGGCTCAGACCATGATTGAAGGAATATCCTTTGTGGCGGCATTCTTGTTGATTACAATTATTCTGAGAACATTAATGTTCACATTAGACATAATAGCTAAATTACCATTGATTAAGGGAGTGAATCAATATGGCGGGTTGTTTATTGGGCTATTAGAATGTTTGATTATTGTTTGGATTTTCTTTATGGTGGTTACAATATTTGCATCCACAGCCTTTGGTAAGGAAATTATGGTTTGTGTAAACGACAGCGTATTTTTGAAGGTAATTTATGATAATAATGTTTTCTTTAAGTTGATTAAGGTAAAAATTTAAAGATTCTGATATTGAATTGTTTCGGGAATATAGGGTATTTTACAATAAAAGGTAACTAAAAAATTTTTTCAATTTTAAAAGAATAGTAGCACAGATAGATTTAAAAATATTAACAAAGGGTATAATGGGACTAAAAATATGATAATTTGTAATGAAACTATTTAATTGGTTGCTTAAATATATAAGAGTTTTTTAAACTAAATCGATAAACAGAATGTGAGAAGATATGCTATGGGGAAAATGGGTAGAGGAACAAAGGAAGGCAAGAAAAACAATGAAAAGATGTGGGATATTTTAATTCCTATAGTATTAGTAATTTGTGTGTTGCCTATTATAGTAAGAGTGGCTACATATTGTTGTGGATATGCTGATTACGAGTGGTATTCAACAAATGATGTGTTAGTAGATTTTTATTGTATTTATAAAAGCTATTTTTTTGAGATAGTATCAATATTTGCGTTGATTATAGTTGTTTTTAGAATGGGGCTTTACAGGGAAACCATAAAGCCGGTAAAAATATTTATTCCATTATTTCTATATGGATTATTTGTGGTTTTATCTACTTTTTTATCAATAAATCAACAGGCATCTATAAGTGGTAATTTTGAATCCTTCGAAAGTTGTTTGGTATTGTTAGGGTATGTAATTATGGCATTTTTTGCATATCAGGTAGTAGATGAAGCCAAGGATTATAAAATTATTCTTTGGGCAATTGTTGGAATATCGATTTTTTTCTCAGTTGTTGGTATTTTTCAGGTGTTTAAAATAGATTTTTTGAATTTTGAAATTGTTCAAAGACTTGTAATGACAGCAGAAGAATTTGAAGCATATGCAGGGGAAGTGACAGATACTTTTTCTGGAAATAATGTATATTTAACATTGTATAATCCTAATTATGCAGGCGTATTTTTAAGCATGATTTTTTCTGTTATATTTGTTGTATTTATAACGGAGAAGGATAAGAAAAAGAGAATAGGATTTGGAATGTTAAGTGTAATATTAGGGGTCTTAATATGGTTTACATATTCAAGAGCATCACTTGTAACTGTGATTATGGTAATTATATTAGCCTTTGCATTTCAAATGAAAAGCCAAAAGGCTGTTAATATGAAAATTATGATTCTTGCCATACTGGGGATTGTAGTTGCTCTTGTTGGCATAGATTGCATGAATGATTTTAAATACATTTCCAAAATAATGGAAAAGAATACCAGAGAACCACTAGAAAGTATGACTACAGATGATGAGGGCATACATATTATTTATGATGGTAAAAGTTATACAATTGGTTTTGATGATAAATTGTATTGTTTAAACGATAATACAAAAGAAAAACAGGAAGTTGCTTTTGATGAAGAAATTAGTTTGCCGATGGGTGAAGGAAATGTAGCTGCATATTTTTCTGATGAAGAAAAATTATATATGTACTTTTTAGATACTACTCTTATTTTTGAAAAAGAGAATGGAAACTATTATTTGAATTTAAATGATGGCAAATTGGTGGAAATGACAGAGATTGAAGCTGCGGATTTTAAAGGATTAGAATACTTAGGTTCAGCCAGAGGATATATTTGGTCAAGAATTGTACCACAGCTTAAAGATTATATATTTGTTGGAAGTGGTCCGGATACATTTGCAGAGGTATTTCCACAAAATGATTATGCAGGAAAGATTGTATATTCTGATTCGCCAGAAATGGTAATTGAAAAGGCCCATAATGATTATTTAAATAAATGGATACAAACAGGCTTAATATCTGTGATTTGCATGGTTGTATTTTATGCAATTGTTTTGCTAAATGGAGGAAAAACATATATTAATGCCACAATAGATACAATAAGCAGCAGGGTAGGATTTGGTTGTTTTTTAGCTTGTATAAGTTATATGGTTGCAAGTTTGGTTAATGATTCTACAATTCAAACAGCACCGCTGTTTTGGGTATTTGCTGGAATTGTTTTGGCAGGTGCCAAAAGTAAAAATGCAGAATAGTTTTGTGGGCTTGTGATTGATTGTATTAAAAATTATTTATTATCCAGAAGGTATACCGACCTTTGAAAAGTTAGATTCGATAATCTGGCTTTTTGAGGGTCGGTATTTTATATCACAGGAAACAATTTGATAAATATAACTTTGTATTTAGAAGTCTGGATAATTTTTGAAAATAAATTAGGCCATTAAAAGTATTTAATAAATATCCACTTGAATATTTTCGTAATTATAATCTATGGGTACGAGAATAATATTAGTTGCCATATCACAAGTACCAGTTCCTTTGTTATTGCATTTGATTGAAACCTTAGTAGAAGATGTATCGCTATCAATAGAAGTTACTTCGTAAGTGAAGCTTCCGGAACTAGCAATTATTGGAATCATTAATAAGCTTTTGGTTTCAAAATAATTTTCTGTGATTTCAGGATGAATATCAAGACCTTTGAAAGAAATCGAAGACAGTTTTTCAAATAGTGTATCATAGTCAGCTTGATTATTAATTACATAGTATTGTTCAAGGATATCTTCATTAAGAAGATAACTTGAAGTGTAATAATATGCTTCTATAGGTGTATCTGTTGGCATAGAACCTGTTGAATTGCATGATGTGAATGCAAATAGTGATATTAATGATAAAAGTAAAAAAAATGTATTTTTTATATATGGTTTCATATTTTATGACACAGGAGTTTTTAGCTACGTGTATCTTTTTATCCTTTCTTAATTTTGGTTAGTATTAAATGGTATAAGTTTTATATGTAAATTGTTTTGAAAATGTATGAAGTAAAATATGGAAAGTTCTGATAGAAGACGATAGCCTTGCCAAAAGGAGAAGTTTTTGTTAAAGATACTTAAGTGCACTGATAACTATTGTTAAGTGAAATAATTTTTATGTAAGTGAAAATAAAAATATAGTTTCTGTTTAGAACATATTAATATAAAAAGTAATTCATTGCAACTTAAATAGAGTATGTTTTTTGCAATATAGTGTGAAAAGGATAAGGAAAAAGCTGGATATAATTTAAATATTAACAGGAAATAGATTAGATAAAATAGTTAAATGTTGTATTAAATGGCGTTTGATTGTATATGGAGTATTCAGCTTGTTTGGTATAAACATAGGACAAATGTTGTATAGACAATGAAAAATGTTTCTTGTATAATTATGACGGAAAAATTAAGAAAAATTTAAGACTTTTGACACACAGGGAACAGTAAAAAGTGCTTAAAAGGGAAAAGGGAGGAAATATGAGGAGCTTAAGAAAAAAAGTAGTGGTCTATGTGTTGGCTTTCTTAATGCTGGTGACAGGTATTTTAACAGTAAATACAACAGAAGTGCAAGCCGCAAAGAAAGTAAAGGTAACAAGTGTTTCTGCTAAGTATTGTGGGACAGGTAAGTTAACACTTGCAAAAGGAAAAACATATTCATTAGGTGCATATGTTACGCCTTCAAATGCGTCGAACAAAAAATTGTCTTACAAATCAAGTAAGAGTTCAGTGGTAACAGTTAACAGTAAAGGTAAACTTACTGCAAAAAAAACAGGAAAAACAAAGATTACTATTACTGCAAAAGATGGCAGTAAAAAGAAAAAAACAATAACTGTTACAGTAGTAGATGGTAAGAAATTCAAAAAGGCAAAAAAGATAAAATTTGAAAAATCTACATATGAGGTACTTGCAGGCAAAACAGTTGCAACAAAGGTTGTTTTCAATCCATCAGGTGCTTCAAATAAGAACCTAAAATATTCAACATCAAAAAGTAGTATAGCAACAGTAGATAATAAAGGTGTTGTTACAGCCAAAAAAGCTGGAACTGTTAAGATTACAGCTACTACTTTAGATGGTAGCAAGAAAAAGGCTACAACAACAGTCAAAGTAAGCGTATTGGCATCTGGAGTAACAATTAATGGAGATTCAACAGTTGATTTAAATAAGACATTACAGTTATCAGCTACTGTAAGTCCAAAAGAAGTTTCTAATAAAAACGTAAGTTGGACTAGCTCAAATAACAGTGTTGCAACAGTAGATGCTAATGGTTTAGTTAGACCAAAAACAATTGGTAATGTAACAATTAAAGCAACTGCACAGGATGGCAGTGGTATATCTGCATCAAAAACTATTACTGTTAAACCAGTATATATGACAGTAAAATTTAATACTAATGGTGGGGCAGCTATAGATGAACAGTCAGTTTTGTATAATACAGTAGCATTTTGTCCAGAGGCACCTTTAAAACAGGGTTTTGTATTTGAAAACTGGTATACAGATACAAATTGTACAAAATTATATGATTTTAATAGAAAAGTCACAAGCAACTTAACTTTATATGCGAAATATAAGCCTATTGTTGTTAATGTATCAATTTCCCCGGATACAACAGACGTAACTCAGGTAGAAAGAAACTTAACAACAAAGGTTACAAGTAATACATACATTGAAAAGGTAGAATATATTTTAAAAACAGATTCTAGTTCAGAAAAGGAAACAGATGAATTGGAATTAACAAATAGTGTGGCAAATTGTCATATTAATCTTGAAGATGGTAATAATGTTTTTGAAGTTGTTGTAACAACAAATGAAGGAACAGAAACCAAAAAAGCTATAACTATGCAGTATGACAGAGGTTACATTGTAAATACAATGGATGCATCTGGCTATAACTGGGGCGAAATTGAAAATGTAGAGAGTCAAGAAATGTCCCTTACAATGGCTGAAATAGAAAAAGACAAAGAAAATGATGATAAAGTAACTGTAGGAAGCGAAACTGGAGCTGCAATTGAACTTTTGAAAGAAGAAACAGAATTGCAGATTGAAACTAAGAGTGCTGGAACAGATGCGGTAAAATATCTTAAAAATATGTTGTTAGTATTTTTTGATTCCGATGTTTCCTTAGCTGAAATAGATCGAATTGCTAGCCAAATAGGTGAAAAGGTTGGATACCTTAACTCGATTTCAATGTATCAGATTAAATTAGATCAAGATTATACATATGAAGAATTAATAGAACTTTGTGAAGAGTATGAAAGTGAATATAGTGGAATTGCTGGATGTGCAATTGATACTGCATATAATGCAGAATATGCCCTAGATGGATATACTCCAAATGATCCTAATGATGGTAGTGCATTATGGTGGCAGCAGAAAATTGATTTGTCAGATGCATGGGATTATAAAAATGTAAACAATGTAAATTATTTTTCAAGAATTAAATTGGGTGTTGTTGATTCAGGATTTGAAGAGAGTCATGATGACTTGAAAAATAAAATCAATATTATTAGTAGTGAAAAATCTGCCGCCAACCATGGAACACATGTTGCTGGTATAATGGCAGCAGAAATGAATAATGGAAAGGGAATTGCAGGTGTTGTAGATAATTGTGAACTTCTAGCTTCTGATGCTGTGAAAGCGAGTAATAACTATTTTACAACAAGCTGGATTGCTGATGGTGTAGTTAATTTAGTCGAAAAAGGTGCTAAAGTTGTTAACTTATCATTAGGAAGTAGCGGTTCATTAGATGATAATACGAAGAGTAAGTGGCAAATTGTTATAAATTATGAAGGCTCTAAGTATTCAAAGATTATTGGTAAATTGTTAGAAAGAGATTTTGATTTCATTATTGTTCAGTCAGCAGGAAATGGTGCAAAAGACCATATAGGTGTGGATGCAATTAATAATGGTGATTTTTGTACAGTAACTGAAGATAATTGCTATAGTTCAAGAGAGGTTAGTAAAGCTGATATTATGAATCGTATTTTGATTGTAGCAAATCTTCAGGAAGATGGAAAATTAAGTAAGTCTTCAAACGGAGGAAATCAAGTTGATATTGCAGCACCAGGAACTAACATTTACAGTACAATAACGGGAAATACTTATGCTTATTTGAGTGGAACATCAATGGCAGCACCAATTGTTTCAGGTGTATGTGGTCTTACTTGGTCAGCAAACACTAGTTTAACTGGTGAACAGGTTGCAGATATAGTAAGGAATAATACAAAGGGTATAGCATATGATAATAACGATTCCCCTAATGCAATTGGAGATTTTGATATAGTAAATGCAAAACTTGCTGTAGAGGAAGCGATTGATAGATTGCCGGAAGTATCAGGTAAATTCGTTAATGCATCTACTGGATACGGTATGCAGGCAACATATAAGATTCATAAGTGGAATCCAATGAAATTCAATAATAATTTTATGGATGATGAAATTCTTGGAAGTGGTAGCGCTGGATTAAATTCATCAAGTAATGGTACGTTTACTTTGCCTAGATTACCATATGGTACATATGTATTAGAAATAACAGCAAATGATTTTGTTACAAATTACTTTACGTTCGCTGTAAAAAAATCAGATGTGGGAGATGAAGTTTATCTTGATAATATTCCATTATCAAAAACTGTATCAGAAAATACATATAGAATAGTATTAAGATGGGGAGCAACTCCAAGAGATTTGGATTCTCATTTTAGAGCAACAGCCTTAGATGGTTCCGATGTCCATGTATATTATAGTCATAAACGTTCAGATGTTGCAGACTTAGATGTTGATGATACTTCATCATACGGGCCAGAAACAATTACTATTTATGACATTTCAAAAGTAGCAAATGTAAAATATGCTGTACATAACTATACAAATAGATATAGCAATTCAGGAGACTCAACAGCTGGTAATCTTTCGAAATCAGGGGCATATGTACAGGTTTACAAAGGAAACAGGCTAATTAGAAGATTTAATGTGCCGGCAGGTGAAGGTACATTATGGACTGTATTCGCCATTAATTCAAACGGAACAATTACTGGTATTAATTCATTAGGCTTCCAAAGCTCACCATATAGTGTTCTAAGTGCAACTTTAGAGGATGGAGCTAAGACAGAAGGCTTTGATGAATTAAAGGATTATGAATTACTAGGTGAAGATGCAACAGAGGAAACAATGGAAGAAACAATAGAAGAAAATATTACAGAAGAGGTTATTGAAGCTTCTATAGAGGAATAGAACCAGCCTTGTAAAGGTATGGGTTTATAATTAAGAAAAAGTTTTCTTTGGTTAATAATCATATAAAATATGCAATGGAGTAGTTCCAAACTGCTTATATTGACAAATTAAATACGCTTTGTGAATATTAATATTTTGAGTAGCGTCCCTTTAACTAAATTAGTGTATATACTAAATAAGAGAGCGCGAAAAAATATAGTGTCACAAAGCGTATTTTTATTTCAATTTTTAGTTTGAAGTCAAGTGTTGGGGGATTCTTTGAATCACCCCTATTACTAGATTTGAAGCTGTTTGAAACTGTATTTCTAGTGGAACTATTATGTGTTGGTGACTAAACTATCATTTTTATATTCCCCTTTTATTGTTAGATACATTACTCCTTGAGAATACATAAGTATAGTGTTACTTTTGATTTATTCATATTTGTAAAGATATAATGAGATTTAAATATCTTTATAAAAATTTGCATGTAAATCTTGTTTAGTATGGCTTTACAGATAATATTGAAAACTAGAGCCTCCTTGATATATTTTATAAAAATAAAATGTATAAAACAAATATATAAAAGTAGTTGACAAGGGAAAGTAAGAGTGGTATCATAAAAGTCCGCTGAGGCGTTTGAAGACGTAGGCGGTGATAAGTGAAGGATATAAATTGTTCGAATTGAA
>CAYOMP010000034.1:19162-23633 GCA_964405075.1 uncultured Lachnospiraceae bacterium | reverse complement strand
TTGATAATACATGAATGGAGAGAATGAGGGATGAGAGAAGGATTCTCGAGGAAGAAGAACTGGCAAGGGACACAGTGAAAAAGAGCAGTGCTATGGAGAATGGCAGCCAATATAAAAATGAAAATATGATGGACAAACCAAAAGACGGTGAAGAAATATTAAGTAAAAAAGTAAATCAGGAATTAGAAAATGAAATAACGGGAATAAATATAAATGACAGTGATTTTGTATATAATAAGTTGAAAGAAGAAACAACGACGACTAATCAAAGTGGGCAGGATTCAGGGAAAAGTATAGAAAAAAAGAAAAATAGAGATGATAATAATCTAACGAAAAATGGCAAATATGACGAAGAAGTAATTGAAGATATATTAAACCAATTTTTAGCTTGATAAATTCTAAACACTTTGCTAGAATAGAGATTGATAAATAAATAACAAGTTCGAATATCGAACTAAAATATATTTTACCTAAGTTAAATAATTATTCAAAGGAGTGCTCAATAATGGGAAATAAGGTTACATTTGATTATTCAAAAGCTTCATGCTTCTTTAATGAAAAAGAAGTAGAAATGATGAGTGGTTTAGTAGATGCTGCTAAAACACAGTTGTTAGAAAAAAATGGTCCGGGAAATGACTTCCTTGGTTGGATTGATTTACCTGTTGATTATGATAAAGAAGAATTTAACAGAATTAAAAAAGCAGCAGAGAAGATTAAAAACGATTCAGACATTTTATTAGTAATTGGTATCGGTGGTTCATATTTAGGAGCAAGAGCCGCTATTGAATTCTTAAGACACAATTTCTACAACTCAGTATCAAAAGAAATCAGAAAAACTCCAGAAATTTACTTTGTAGGAAACAGCATTAGCAGTACATACTTAAGTAATTTGATGGAATTAGTAGAAGGAAGAGATTTCTCTGTAAACATTATTTCAAAATCTGGTACAACAACAGAACCAGCTATCGCATTTAGAGTATTCAAGAAGATGCTTGAAGATAAATATGGAAAAGAAGAAGCAGCTAAGAGAATCTACGCTACAACAGATAAAGCTAAGGGAGCATTAAAGAACTTAGCAACAGAAGAAGGATATGAAACATTTGTTGTACCTGATGATGTAGGTGGACGTTTCTCAGCATTAACAGCAGTAGGATTACTTCCAATCGCAGTTAGTGGAGCAGACATTGATAAATTAATGGAAGGTGCAGCTAGCGGAAGAAAGCGTGCTATCGAAAACAAATTCGAAGAAAACGATGCATTACAGTATGCTGCAATCAGAAACCTTTTACTTAGAAGAGGTAAAGAAGTTGAAATCGTTGCTAACTATGAACCAAGCTTACACTATGTATCAGAATGGTGGAAACAGTTGTTTGGTGAAAGTGAAGGAAAAGACAATAAAGGCTTATTCCCAGCAGCAGTTGATTTAACAACTGACTTACATTCAATGGGACAGTTCATTCAGGACGGTTCAAGAATTATGTTTGAAACAGTTATGAATGTTGAAAAACCAAGATGTGAAGTTACTATAAATGAAGAACCTGTAGACCTTGACGGACTTAACTATTTAGCAGGAAAGACAGTTGATTTTGTTAATAAGAGTGCTATGAATGGAACTATTTTAGCACATACAGATGGACAGGTTCCAAACCTTTTAGTTAATATTCCTGAACAGAATGAGTTCTACTTGGGAGAATTATTCTATTTCTTTGAATTTGCATGTGGTGTAAGTGGATATGTATTAGGCGTAAATCCATTCGACCAGCCAGGTGTTGAAAGTTATAAGAAAAATATGTTTGCTTTACTTGGAAAACCAGGTTTTGAAAAACAGAGAGAAGAATTGCTTAAGAGATTATAGGTAACATAAACCGAATTAAATTTTTGTGATATTTATATAGAATTTATCGCGCTCAAGGAAAAAGGAAGCACGAACAGAGTGAGTATTTACTTTTTCTGGCGCGATACCGACAAAATCAGCAAGTGCGATAGCACGACAGGCACGAGGTGTCTGGATTTTGGAGGTGAAGTAGATAGAAAACTTAGAATTTAGTTAAGAGAATCGGAATAGAAATTCAATGTTAAAAAGGATTTCTATTCCGGTTTTTCATATATTAGGAAATAAATTGTTACGTTAAAGTGCAAGGCTTTTATATGATATAAAACATTTTGTTTATTACATGGAAAATATTTCATTTGACAACAGATAATAAGTTAGTATAGACTAACACTTTGTGAAGATGAGAGAAACTCATTTGGAATCAAAAAAGAAAGGTGTTAGAGGTCTAAAAAAATGAATAAAAAAAGAAACAAACTGTTTGTAAGTATTTTGTTGATTCTTTGTCTGTTGCTTCTTTGCAAACGTCTGACAGGGGAATTGTGTCATGTTATCTTAGGGATGATTTTGTTAAGTATGGCGGTAGTCCATGTGTGTAGACATATTGGCAAGTTAAAGTATAGAGAAGGCTCTGTTCGAATAACGGACTGGGTGATGATGATTGCATTGATAGTTGTATTTGTCAGTGGAATAATGTTACATCCGTTAAAGGGCATATTAATTATTCTGATTATACATAAAATGTCATCTGTGGTTTTTGTACTTGGAATGATTATTCATATGGTGCAGCATAGGCAAAAGAAAAATAGTAGCAGATAGAAAATGCAGGGACAAGTTCTCTGCATTTTTTATCTATCTAAATAAATGATTAAAGTATATAATTATGGGGCAAAATTTTTGAGAAGTATAAAAGATGACTTATAGCCGTATATTATGCTATGATATTTATAATTTATCGCACACAAGTAAAAATTAAGCACGAATGAAGTAAGTATTTATTTTTTTTGGTGCAGTACTGGAAAATCAAAAGTTCGAAGCACGACAGACACAAAGTGTCTGGTATTTTTGAGGTTAAGGAGATAGAAAACTTGGAATTGTCCGAAGGATGAGAGGATGATAAAAGAAAGGAGACTTCAAAATGGAAAAAGGACTCATACACATCTACTGTGGAAATGGAAAAGGAAAGACAACCACTTCAATGGGACTTGCCGTAAGAGCGGCAGGATACGGATTGAAGGTGTTGATTTATCAGTTTATGAAGGATAATAAATCTAGTGAGAGAAATGTACTTGAAAATATTGAAAACATCACAATAGTAAATGGACTTGATGAGGAAAAATTCAGTTTTCAAATGAGCCAAAAGGAAAAAGAAGAACGAAAAGTATTTTATAACAACAGATTTAGAGAAATTACAGAGACGGCAAGAAATGAAAACTTTGATTTGCTTGTTATGGACGAGATAATTTATACCATAGGTGCGGGACTTTTAGATGAGGATATTGTTGTAGAGTATTTGAAAAATAAACCACAAAGACTGGAAGTGGTATTGACTGGAAATAACCCTGGTGAGAGATTGATAGAAATAGCAGATTATGTTTCAGAAATACAAAAGGTTAAACACCCCTTTGATAACGGCATAAGTGCCAGATATGGAATAGAAAAGTAAAAATTAACTAATAAGTGGAAAATATAACCTTTTAATTGTTAAAAATTTGACAAAGTTATGAAATTATGTTATAATAATTGTATCATATAATTGTGGGAAAGGTATAAATAAAATAAAGGTGGAGGTGATAAATATGGATATAACTGATAGATTAAAGGAAGATGCAGATAGCTGGAGTACAATGATGTTTTTGTATAATTCGGCACTTAAGGAGATAAGTACCAAAATAGAAATATTAAATGATGAGTTTCAGCATATTCATAAATACAATCCAATAGAGCATGTAAAATCACGTATAAAGTCAGCAGAGAGTATAGTCAGTAAGCTAAAAAAGGAAGGCTATGAAGCTACTATTGAAAATATGGTTAAATATGTAAATGACATAGCGGGGATAAGAATAATATGTTCATTTTCATCAGATATTTATAGAATAGCTGAAATGTTGGCAAGGCAAAATGACATAAGGATAGAGACGTGTAAGGACTATATAAAAGAACCTAAGCCAAGCGGATATAAGAGCTATCATTTAATTGTATCTGTGCCTATATTTACCTCCGATGATGTAATATATACCAAAGTTGAAATTCAGATAAGAACTGTTGCAATGGATTTTTGGGCAACACTTGAACACAAAATGTATTACAAAATGGAGGGAGAAGTTCCTGACAATCTAAGCCAAGAGCTTAGAGAGTGTGCGGAGATTGTATCAATGCTAGATGATAAGATGCTGTCTTTGAACGAAGAAATACGGGAATGGAAAAGGCGTCAAAGCCGAAAAAAACAGGAGTGAAATCCCTGTAAAACCCTATAAACGAGGAGTGCCCCAACCTTTCGGTTGAGGCTATTATGAAAAAATTTATCTATAAGTGTAATGAAAACATTACGTAGATTACTGTGTTTCTTTAACTTGGTTTAAGTATAACAATTAGTTATGAACAAAATATGAACAAGGTATTAAAATACTGTGAAAAACA
>CAYOMP010000034.1:0-19152 GCA_964405075.1 uncultured Lachnospiraceae bacterium | reverse complement strand
CTGATTGAAATAAAGGTATAGTAAATTTGCAATATAGACGGTAATTGGCAAAAAATGCTGGAAAAACTCCATAAAAGTAGTTAAAATTACAGTAAGAGTGACAAATGATTACAGGAGGACAAACTATGGCGGGAATTATGGATATGATAGGAAACAGAGATCAGTCTGTAGATAAATCAATAGCAGAAACTACGATGATGTGTTTGAAAGAAATGAAAAAGCAGTCTACGGAAAATGTAGAGTTGGTAAAAAGTATTAATTCGCTGGTAGAAGCAGGAATTAATAAAATAAAGAAGATGGAATTTCCAAATGCAGGTGGCGCTGATAGTAAGGCACAGGAAATAACAGAAGCTGTGGAAAAAAAGATTGATATGGCAAAAGAAGAAGTCTTGGATGAAGTTACATCAAAGATGGATACATTGACACAGCAGCTTGATGAAAAAATAGAAAAAGAAAATAATAAATGCTACAAAAATATTGAGAGCATTTTAGAAGAATTTATTGAACAGCAGGAAAAAGTTAATAAATCACATTCTAGATGGTTAAAAGTAATTACATGGTTTTTAGTTTTGATTGCAGCACTTCTAATTGCAAACATTGTAGGAGTGTTCTAAGCAATATAAAGATTCTGGCAAGGAAAGGGAAAAAATGGGAAACAAAATAAGAAAAACATATGTTATAGGACATAGGAATCCGGATACTGATTCAATATGTTCTGCCATTGCATATGCAAATTTGAAGTCAAAAATTACAGGAAAAGAGTATAGCGCTAGAAGAGCGGGGCAGATTAACGAAGAAACACGTTATGTGCTAAATCGTTTTAACACAGAGGAACCAGGCTATATGTCTGATGTTGGAACTCAGGTTAGGGATATGGAAATCAGAGAAACAGCAGGGGTTAGATGTAATATTTCTCTAAAAGCAGCATGGCAGTTAATGAAGGATCAAAATGTTGTATCATTACCTATTACAAATAAAGACAATAGATTAGAAGGACTTATTACCATTAATGATATTGCTACATCTTATATGGATGTATACGATAGCAAGATTTTATCAATGGCACGTACTCAGTATAAAAACATTATTGAGACTATTGACGGAGAAATGATTTGCGGTAATGAACATGCCTATTTTATAAAAGGTAAGGTTCTAATTGCAGCAGCTAATCCGGATTTGATGGAGAATTATATAGAACCAGATGATTTGGTTATCTTAGGAAACAGATATGAGTCACAGCTATGTGCTATAGAAATGAAGGCAGCATGTATTATTGTTTGTGAAGGTGCAGCAGTATCTATGACTATTAAAAAGCTGGCAGAAGAAAATAGTTGTATGGTTATTAGTTCACCTCACGATACTTATACAGTGGCCAGATTAATTAACCAAAGTATGCCAATTAAATACTTTATGAGAAAAGACAATCTGGTTACATTTAAGACAGATGATTATACAGAAAGTGTAAAGGAAGTCATGGCAAAGAAACGTCATAGGGATTTTCCTATTATCAACAAACGTGGTGAATATGTAGGAATGATTTCAAGACGTAACTTGTTAGGTATGACTAAGAAAAAATTAATATTAGTAGACCATAATGAGGTTTCACAGGCAGTTGATGGAATAGATGAGGCAGAGATTTTGGAAATCATAGATCATCATAGATTAGGCTCTTTGGAGACTATTTCACCAGTATATTTTAGAAATGAACCATTAGGCTGTACAGCCACAATTGTTTATAAAATGTATAAGGAAAATGGTATAGAGATAGAGCCGAGCATAGCA
The DNA here is from genome assembly GCA_964405075.1 of uncultured Lachnospiraceae bacterium. Lineage (GTDB taxonomy): Bacteria > Bacillota > Clostridia > Lachnospirales > Lachnospiraceae > CAYOMP01. The sequence goes on along the minus strand of CAYOMP010000034.1, from coordinate 17,370 downwards.
GGTTTGTTATGTGCAGCTATTATTTCTGATACATTGATGTATCGCTCACCTACGTGTACTATAATTGATAAAGAGGCAGCTGAGGAGTTGGCTAAAATAGCCGGAATTAATGTGGAAGAATTTGCACAGGATATGTTTAAGGCAGGTAGTAACCTTAAGAATAAATCAGCAGAAGAAATTTTCTATCAGGATTTCAAAAAATTCAGCATAGGAGATGTTAATTTTGGTGTTGGCCAGATTAATGGAATGAATAAGGATGAATTAGGAGATATTAGACAAAAACTTTTACCATATATGGAAAAAGCTATTGGCGAACATGGTTTGAACATGTTATTCTTTATGTTAACTAATATTTATGATGAATCCACAGAGTTGTTGTGTCACGGAGAAGAGGCTAATAGTCTGGTAGAAAATGCATTTAATGTAAAATCAGATACTAATACATATACTCTCAAGGGTGTAGTATCTCGTAAGAAACAGTTAATACCAAAATTTATGGAAGAATTACAGAATAATAATTAATAAGAAATAGGAGTCAGTATGGCAAAGCAAGTATGGAAAGCAGGAAATATGGTGTACCCATTACCGGCAGTAATGGTTAGTTGTCAGGATAAAGCAGGAAATGCAAATATTATAACTGTTGCATGGACCGGTACAGTATGTACTAATCCACCAATGGCATATATATCAGTTCGTCCTGAGAGACATTCCTACAATATGATAAAGGAAACAGGTGAATTTGTAATTAATCTTACAACAGAAGATTTGGCTTTTGCTACAGATTACTGTGGTGTTAAGTCTGGTCGTGATGTTGATAAATTTAAGGAAATGAACCTTACTAAGGAAAAGGCATCAGAGGTAAATGTGCCACTTATTAAGGAAAGTCCTGTAAATATTGAATGTAGAGTTACAGAGATAAAGGAACTAGGTTCTCATCATATGTTCTTGGCAGATGTAGTTGCGGTTAACGTGGATGACAAATATATGAATGAAAATAACAAGTTTGAATTAGCAAATGCTAGGCCGATAGTTTATTCGCATGGGGAATACTATGGCTTGGATAGTTTGTTAGGAACTTTCGGGTATAGCGTTAAGAAAAAGAAATAAGTATGAAAAAATGGAAATGTTAAATGAAGAATTTGCATTTCTATTTTTTTATTATAAAATAATAGTATAAGATAAATTTCAAAATAATGATTGTAAGAATTGAATTGCAATATGGTGATTTAATTTACGCAAGCAATGAGAAGAGGGTGTCTGGGATGAAAATATCAGCTATATCTATTTCAAATTTTAAATCAATTAAGCAGTTGCGAATTGACGAGATTGACAGTGCAATGATTTTAGTTGGAAAGAATAACACAGGTAAAACAGTTGTGTTAGATGCCATAAGAGCAGCTTCGGGTCAGTATGATATTAAAATTAATGAATTTTTAGATAAGAATAAGGTAGTGGAAATAGAAATAACACTTAACATTACTTCGGAAGATTTATTAAGTCTGCATGAACAGGGACTGGTAAGTAAGTACAAAAGATATGATTTGTGGGAAAAGGATTTTTGTGCCAAATTACCGGCATTTGATAAGGAAAATGAGAGCTTAACTTTTACCTACATAGTTAATCCTAATGGCAGTAAGAGATATTCTGATGGAATAAAAAAGGACAATAGGTACATTAAAGAAATTTTTCCAAAGATACATTATTTAGACAGTAATAGAGATTTAACCAGTATTCAGGATGACATTATTAGCTTTCAGGGAAATGAGGTTTTGAAAGAATTAAAAGAGAATAAATGTATTTTTGATAAGAAAAAGAGTTGTAATCAGTGTTTTGAGTGTATCGGATATATTCATAAGAAAACGTCTGAAGAACTTAATGTGTATGAAACAGCCAAGTTGTTGGAATATAAGTTATTTACTTTCAACATAGAAGAATTTAATAGTCAGGTTAACAAATATTTTCATAAAAATAATGGTATGGGACAGAATATTAAATTCGTTATGGATTTTGATACTGAGAATGCATTTAGTATTAATACGCTGGTAGAAAATGTGGAAAGACAGAATGTAGGTTCCATTGACGAATTAGGTGCCGGAACTAAGAGTATTTACATTTTCTCTTTGCTGGAGGCATATATCGAGAGAGAAAACAGTGTAAACAGTATTATTATGATAGCAGAGCCGGAGATATATTTGCATCCACAGTTACAAAAGGTTGCCAGTGAGATTTTATATCGATTATCAAAGAAAAATCAGGTAATGTTTTCAACACATTCGCCTAATATGATTTTTAATTTTTCAAGTAAGCAGATTAAGCAGGTAATTGTAGACAGTGAATATTATACAACTATAAATGAAGATGTGGATGTTGATGTTATTTTGGATGATTTGGGATATACAGCTAATGATTTAATGAATGTTAGTTTTGTATTTATAGTAGAAGGTAAGCAAGATAGCAATAGGCTGCCACTGCTTTTGGAAAAGTATTATTCGGAAATATATGATGATGAAGGAATGTTAAGAAGAATATCAATTATTCAGACCAATAGCTGTACTAATATAAAGACATATGCCAATTTGAAATACATTAATAAGCTTTATATTAAGGATCAATTCCTTATGATAAGGGATAGTGATGGTAAGAATCCTAAGTATTTGGTTAAACAATTATGTAATTATTATGGAAACAGAGCAAAGGAAGAAGATGCAGGTAATCTGCCAAGGGTTCAGCCAAAGAATGTGCTGGTGTTAAAGTATTATTCCTTTGAAAATTATTTCTTAAATCCAAAGATTATGGCGAAAATTGGTGTAATAAAAAATGAAGAAGAGTTTTATAACATATTATTTTCAAAATATAAGGCATATTTATATAAACTGCCAAGTATGAAGCGTATGCAAAAAATCACCAATACCAGAATTAGAACTAAAGAAGACTTGAAGGCTAATATGGAAAATATAAAAATATATGTCAGAGGCCATAATTTATATGACATTTTCTACGGAAGATATAGAGGAGATGAAGAAACCAATATATTGAAGAAATATATTGATGTGGCACCAAGAGAAGAATTTGCCAATATATTGGACGCTATTGATAAATTTGTATATTTTGAAAGTCGCAAAAAAATATAGTCTTGACTATTATTAGAAAAGAAACTATCATATACGTAGTTTGATTCTTAATAGTGGATTTACAAAGGTAATTTGTATATAGAAAGATACAATATTTAGGACATCAGGCAAGAAGTACGCCTGGTGTCCTTTTAAAAACAGAAACAATTTGTTGTGTTAAAGTGTAAAAGTTTCTTGTGATTAAACCCACTCGCGAAGAGTTTGCGAGTAAAAGCTTTGCTTGGATAACTAGATTTTTTCGAAGAAATAGAGATTATTGATTTGTAAATTGCACATATTATATCAGGACAAGTTGAGGGAGTCTTGGATAATAAGAGGAGAACAGAGTGTAATATAACGCACAAGGGGAGAAATAAATGAATCAATTAGAAAAGAATATTGCCACCAATCTTAAGCGAATTAGAAAATCCCGTAACATGAGCTTGGATATGATGGCAGAGCGAACTGGTGTTAGTAAGAGTATGCTAGGTCAGATTGAACGTGGCGAATCCAATCCAACAGTGGCTACTATTGGAAAAATTGTTGAAGGAATTAGAATTTCTTTTGATGATTTGATCAGTACACCGCCAGAGAGCGTGGAGCTTGTTGAAAAGAAGGATATATTAGTATATGACAAAGAAGGGTGTCAGATATACGGATATAAGACTTATGAGGCGCAAAGGGATATAGAAATATATGAAATTCGAATAATGCCAGGGGAAAAGTATGAGGCGGCTTCTCACGGTGACAATAGTCACGAATTTGTAATTGTTAATCAGGGAAGCTTAAAGGTAGTAACAGGCAAAGAAGAATATTTGGTAGATAAAGGAAATGCTATAGATTTTATTACAGACAAGACACATACTTTTTTTAATGAAACGGAAGAAGAATTAGTTCTTGAAGTAGTTTTTTATTTAGAAGACCAACGCGGTAACTTGAGAAAATCGAAGAGACGAAGTTTGTCGTAAAAACACTGCTTGCAAGTAAAGATTTTGTAAGCAAGCTTTTTGGGGCGAGATTAGAATGACAACGATGCAAAACAGCTTGTACTTCTACCATACAATAAAGGTAAAGACGTAAGAGAGGAAATATCAAATGAATAATATAGTATTAATTGGAATGCCGGGAGTTGGAAAAAGCACAGCAGGTGTAGTATTGGCTAAAGTTTTGGGATACCATTTTATGGATTCTGATTTGTTAATTCAGGAAAAATATGGAAAACTGCTCCATGAGATTATATCTGAAAGAGGAATTGATGGGTTTATCAAGGTAGAAGAAGAAGTTAATGCATCTATTAATGTAGATAAATCAATAATTGCAACAGGTGGAAGCGTTGTATACGGACCAAAGGCAATGGAGCATTTAAAGAAAATCGGTAAAATAGTATATTTAAAGCTTTCATATGAGGAATTAGACAAGAGATTGAATAATACTAAAGAACGTGGTGTTGTTTTAAGAGATGGTCAAACATTAAAAGATCTTTATGAAGAAAGAACAAAATTATATGAAAAATATGCAGATATTATTGTAGATGAAGAGAGTTTATCTATAGAAGACACTGTAAAAAAGATAGTTGAAAATTTAAAATAATCGTTATTATAAAAAATAAAAATGAATAATAATTTCTCTTTTGCACATATTAATAGTGAAATTACTTGTGTAAAGGAGATACAATATGAAACAATTAAGAAAAATATTTGTAATAGCTGCGATGTTTACATTTGTATTATGCTTAGCGGCATGTGGTACTAATAATGGTAATCCTACTAATGACGGGACCACACAAAATGGAACGACAAATGACAACTCTACGACAAATGGTACAGGTGGTGCAGATAATAATAATTCGACGGGCAATAATAATAACACAAATAATACGACAGATACAAATCAAGGTCAGGGAAATAATGACGTTAATGACAATGATGGTAGCGTAGGTGGTGCGGTCGATGATGTTATTGATGGTGTTGAAAATGGAGTAGACGACATTGGTGATGCAATTGTTGGTGACGACAACGAAAATAACAATAATAACCAGAACAATGCCAATGATGCCAACACAAATGACGTTAATAATTCTGATATGAAAAACGAATCAGAAGTACAACCTAGATAAAAACAAAAGTGAAAAAAATATGTATTTTTTTCAAAAACTTGTATAGAATAGGTATTTTGTATATAATGTTTTTGATGCAGGCTGAGTGGAGAAATTCTGCTCAGCCCTTTTTATATCATAGGAAAGTTCTTTCATATCAAATAAAACGCTCCGCGAAGAGTTTGCAAGCAAAAGAGAGGGATTATAATGAAATTCAGACCATGTATTGACATACATAATGGAAAAGTTAAACAAATTGTAGGGGGAACACTTACAGATAAGAACAATATGGCAACCGAAAATTTTGTTTCAGAATTAGGTGCCGCAAATTATGCAAGAATTTATAAAAATGATGGTATTAAGGGCGGACACATTATTATCTTGAATAGCAAAACATCAGAGTACTATGAAGATACTAAGAGAGAAGCTATTGAGGCGTTAAAAGAATATCCGGGAGGCTTAATGATTGGTGGAGGCATTACAGATGAGAATGCTAATGAATATATTGAAGCAGGAGCCAGTCATGTAATAGTTACTTCCTTTGTTTTTAAAGATGGCAAAGTAAATATGCATAATTTGGAAAAAATAAAGACAGCAGTTGGAAAAGAAAATTTGGTTATAGATTTAAGTTGTCGCAAGAAGGATAATAAATATTATATCGTTACAGACAGGTGGCAGAATTTTACAGAGGTTGTACTAAATGAGGAAACACTGGATTTCTTTAGTGAATACTGTGATGAGTATCTTATACATGCAGTTGATGTAGAAGGAAAGGCTTCAGGAATTGAAGAGAATCTGGCTGCTATGTTGGGAAATTGGGGTAAGATTCCAATTACATATGCAGGTGGAGTGTCTTCCTTTGAAGATTTGGACATATTAAATAAATTAGGAAAAGGGAAAATAGACGTGACCATTGGCAGCAGCCTGGATTTATTTGGTGGAAAGATGGAATACAAAAAAGTATTAGAATATATGGATTAGAAAGGTGGTACAAGAATGGAAATAATATCACAAACAGTACCTATGATAACAGTGTTGGCAGTGTTGTTTGCCGGAGTAGTATGTTTTGTTTTTCCGGTTTTGACAATGGCATATGCTAAAAGTAAATATAATGCCAATTGGATGCCATTAATAATGGGAGGGATTATTTTTCTTTCTTTTGGTGTAGTATTAAAGGCATTAGGAAGTGGTCTTTTGCTATCGATTCCAGGATTTAACACAGCAATACAAGAGAATCTGATACTCTATGCAGTAACAGGAAGTTTATTAGCAGGTGTTTTTGAAGAAACAGGAAGATTTGTTGCGTTCAAATTAATGAAAAATAAAGCAAGAAATATTGGAGATGCCATAGCCTATGGCGCTGGGCATGGCGGTATTGAGGCTATTATGATGGTTGGTATTGGAATGCTCAATTCCTTTATTATGGCTACGACAATTAATCTGTCAGGCGCGGATGCTATGATTAACGGATTAGAAGGAGAAGATTTAAATGCTGTTATAGAAGGCATTAATTCTTTGACACAAGCTGAGGCTGTATTGCTATTTGCTTCCGGATTTGAGAGATTTGTAGCTATGTCATTTCATATAGCTGCATCATTACTAATATATACAGCTGTTAAGAAACCGGGATATATATGGATGTATCCGGTTACCATAATTCTTCATACAATATTAAATGTACCGGCAGGTTTGTTCCAAGTGGGATTAATGGGTGAGAGTACACTTTTAACAGAAGTAGTAATAGCTGTGATTTCTGCTATGATTTGTGCATTTAGTTATGTAATAGTAAATAAAACCCGAAGTATCAAGAATATACAATAAATATTCAGGATGTTAAGAGAGATGACCTGAACTAAAAGCAGTAATTGAAAGCTTTGTGATTTAACGCAGAATACTCATAGCTTTAGTCATAAGATGAATGCGTAAATGAGTTTTTAATACAGTAGTGGTAATATAGAAATAAAAAAGGACAAGAAAAAACACACGGTTTGAAACGTGTGTTTTTTCTTAGGTTAAGGGTGCACACTCAAAAGAGTTATGCAATATATCTAAATAATTAGAATTGATATTATGCAAAAAAAGAGACGAAATATATAACCTATTTCGTTCATACATGTTTTCGTCTCCCCTATTTTAGTCACTTACAAATAGCTTTAATCAATATAAAAAAACAAATAGCTTTATATAATTGAAAAAGGCACTTCTTGAAATAACTTAATTATAATTTTACTACGTTAGTAGCCTGTGGTCCTTTAGCTCCGTTAACGATTTCGAATTCTACACTCTGGCCTTCTTCTAATGATTTGAAACCATCCATAACAAGTCCTGAATAATGTACAAATACATCATTTCCAGCTTCGTCAGAGATGAAACCGTATCCTTTCTGATTGTTAAACCACTTTACTGTACCTTTGTTCATGATAATACCTCCATAAATAAAAAATAAAAAATTTATGTGCCCCCATAATTATTAGCACGACTAAAGGATACCATAAAATTGTATAAAAGTAAAGGTAAAAGTACAAAATTATAGTAAAAATATAACAAAACATAATATATGTAATAAAACAATAATTATGAAAATATAACAAATTCAGACAATTTTCTTGGAATATTATTGAGTTTTAAGGAATAAAGATACAGAAAGCAATATTTTGCTATTTTTTAGCAAGTTGTTACATTGAACATATAGAAATACTATGTTAGTATGATAAACGGTGTTGTAATAACAATGCAAAAGCTTAAGATTGAGTTTGGAATAAGAACCATATGTATAAAGCAATATTTGACATGTGGTTAAGTGCATAAAAAGAGAGGAAAAAATATGGCAAAGAAAGCGTTTATAACAGGTATAACAGGTCAGGACGGATCATATTTAGCGGAATTATTATTAGACAAAGGATACGAAGTGCATGGTATCATAAGACGTCATAGTAGTATCGCTACAGATAGAATTGATCATATTTATGACAACATGGAATTAAGAGATAAGAGATTTTTCTTACATCACGGAGATTTAACAGACTCTAGTAATTTAAATAGATTAATGGAAAAGATTCAGCCGGATGAAGTATATAATTTGGCTGCACAATCACATGTTGCAGTTTCCTTCGAAGTTCCGGAATATACAGCGGAAGTTACTGGTACAGGTACTATCAGATTATTAGATGCCATCAAAGCAAATGGCTTGAAGACTAAATTCTATCAGGCATCCACATCAGAATTGTTTGGTGGTTTGCCAGGCACAGCACCACAGAGTGAAAAGACTCCATTTTATCCAAAGAGTCCTTATGGTGTAGCAAAATTATACTCATACTGGATTACAGTAAACTATAGAGAATCTTATGATTTGTTTGCAAGTAATGGTATTTTATTTAACCATGAATCACCAAGGCGTGGTGAAACATTTGTAACTAGAAAAATTACAAGAGCTGTAGCTGCGATTTTGGCAGGTCAGAAGGACAAGTTATCTTTAGGTAACCTTAATGCAAAACGTGACTGGGGATTTGCAGGGGATTATGTAGAAGGAATGTGGAGAATTCTTCAACATGATACACCGGGCGATTTCGTTTTGGCTACTAATGAAACACATACAGTAAGAGAATTCGTTGAGTTAGCATTCAAGGAAGTTGGAATCGATATCGAATGGAAGGGCGAAGGCGTAGATGAAAAAGGATACGATAGCAAAACGGGTCGTCTTTTAGTTGATGTTAATCCAAGATACTTCAGACCAGCAGAAGTAGAACTTCTTTGGGGAGATTCATCTAAGGCAGAAAGAGAACTTGGATGGAAACGTAAGGTCAGCTTTAAAGAATTAGTATCAATGATGGTTAAATCAGACTGTAAGGCTTTAGGAATTGATTTATAATAGAAATGTATGTATTGGTTAGTGTAGTAACTTTATAACAATATTATACTTTGATTATATTTAGAAACTGAACATAAAATATTGAGATACGGAAATTAGGGATGAAAATTAATCATCCCTTTTAACCTTTGATAGAGGAGGATAAAAATATGATGGAAAAAAACGCCAAGATTTATGTGGCAGGACATAGAGGATTAGTAGGATCTGCATTAATAAGAACTCTTGAAAAAAACGGTTATACCAACATTATTACAAGAACTCATGCAGAATTAGATTTAACACGCCAGGATAAGGTAGAAGAATTCTTTGCAACTGAAAAACCAGAATACGTATTCTTAGGAGCAGCCAAGGTTGGCGGAATTATGGCAAACAGCTTATATCCGGCAGATTTTATGTACGAAAACATGATATTGGAAATGAACGTTATTAAGGCTGCCTTTGATAACAATGTTAAGAAGCTTTTATTCCTTGGCAGTTCTTGCATTTATCCAAGAATGGCACCACAGCCAATGCCAGAAAGCTGCTTACTTACTAGTGAATTAGAACAGACTAATGAAGCATATGCTTTAGCTAAGATTTCAGGTTTGAAATATTGTGAATACCTTAATAGACAGCATGGAACAGACTATATTAGTGTAATGCCAACTAACCTTTACGGAATCAATGATAACTATCACCCACAGAATTCCCACGTATTACCAGCAATGATTCAAAGATTCCATAATGCTAAGGTGGATGGATTAAAAGAAGTGGTAATTTGGGGAACAGGTAAACCATTAAGAGAGTTCCTTTTTGCAGATGATTTAGGTGATGCCTGTGTTTATTTAATGAACAATTATTCAGGAAATGAAACAGTTAATATTGGTACAGGCAAAGAGCTTACAATTGGTGAACTTGCAGAAACAGTTAAAAAGGTAGTTGGTTTTGAAGGTGAAATTAAGTACGATACATCTAAACCAGATGGAACACCTAGAAAATTACTTGACGTTAGCAAATTAGAGAGTTTGGGATGGAAATATACTACAGAGTTAGAAGATGGAATAGCTGTAGCATATGAAGATTTTTTGAAGCGTAAGGATTCGTTTGATTATAAATAAGATAAAGATTATTGGAAAAGACATCAGTAAGGTAAAACTTATTGGTGGCTTTTTATTACATAAAATAAGAGCTTTCGATAAAGAAAAACGCATAATATGATGAGTGTTAAAAAAAGAGATAGATATATTAGTCTTTATAAGAAATCTAGATACATATTTGAAAAATGATGAATCATATGGATGCTTTCTGATATTGAAGGGAGGCATCTATGTTTTTATGCCACATTTTCGTTTATATTGTTCAAGCTGAAATTTGTAAATATAGTCATTAACTAATAAAATAAAGGGGCATATCATTTTTAAAATTAGTTATATTAGCCTATTGTGACGTATAACGATTTTGTAATTATTGACATTAATGTTGTATTATTGCTATAATTTATCAATGTGTTAAAAATAATATTATTTATATTAGATAATTGCGAAACAAGTTCGCAATCCTGATTGAAAATGAGGATAGAATCCTGTAATGCAGAAACTATCTTTGAAATGGTTGATTGATTTTTTTACATTTATCCGTATCTTGTAGGTTTCGTTCCATTCTTCGGAACCGCGTTCAACACCAGGATAAGCACGTAGATTTTTCTCTGGATAAATGTAAATCATTCGTCCACAGGAAGAAGTGGTACGTGGATTATCACAGTGACATACGCGGCGCTTGGTTTTGCCAGTAGGGTTGTATTCCCGTTTAATTTTAGGGCATACAAATTTCATGGTTGGAATTTTACTTTTTAAATGAGATTTACTTCCTTCTCTTTTCATTGGGCAGGACGGATCATGAGGACAACAGGGGATGTCGTTTTCGTTGAATGTGTAGCCGCTTTCTACCATAGAGAGTTTTACTCTAAGAGGAATAAAAGTCTTTTGAAATCAAATTTTTCCCAAAAGAGATTTGTAGATTTCAATCGTATCAAAGGCTGCATCGCCTAGAAAAATCTTTGGTTCAATAAGTGGATGTTTCCGGAAGAAATCAATCAAAACAGGAAGTAATGCTTTGGAGTCGGCGAGCGACTTATCCTCGTCAGGAGAATCTGATTTTTTCTCCACAACAATATCAGAATGAGCAGTCAGAAAGTCTTTGTTATAGAAAGTGATGTCGCGAACAATGCCAAGCCCATTTGTAATAATGCCAAACTTATAGGCATAACAAAAAATGCCTATTGATATACATTTGTTGGATAGCTTGATTAGAAGCTGCATGCGAAGGCATAGAACCATAGGCAACTTTATAAGGGTCGTAAGAATCATCAGGATTATGGTTTTTTTAAGGCTTTGAGCTGTTTGATAATACGATTAGCGTATTTAGGATTATTTTCAGTGACCCAGGATTCTATACCAGAGGTATCGAAGATTGTCATGGATGCAAGAGTAGAATCAAGTTTTTGGCATATCGGTTCGGTTAGAACAATCATGAAATCGAACGTCGATTATAAGTCTGAAAGAAAATCCTGTTTAAAACGAGTGGATTTTGAGGCATACGGAACAACATCAAATCCACAGAAATCCCGTAATTCCTGAGAGTATTTGAGAAAGACAATCAGAAGAATATCAGTCGGGATTGAGAATATGCGCTGGATTAGAAGAGCTTTCAGCATCGGATAAGTCTGATGATTGCGAGGCCTTCTGGTACGAGCGTGAAAGTGAGAAACAAAAGAAACAAGAACAATTTCATCAAGGTGGATGGCTTCATCAAAAAGTGTGAGAAACTGATATTTGTCGTTGTTGAATTTATTTTGGCAATCTTCAAAAATATCTGCCAAAGTAACTTGCTTATGTGTTATCATATGAGTATATCTCCTTTAAGGTGGATTGGTATTTAGTTTCTAGGCAATTCTATATACCATAAATTTTGAGGAGATATTTTATTTTAGCAACAAAAAACACCGTATTTATGCGGCTTTTGGTGTTTTGCAAACGCCTATTATTTTATATTATGCGAAGGAGAATGAAAATGAAAAAAAACAAATTAGTTATTAGCTTGTTAGTGCTATTATCTATTTTTCAAATTATCGGTTGTGTAAGTGGAGCTCCTTCTACTAATGACGCTAGTAATGACACTACTAATGTTATTTCAACTGAAACAAAAAATGAAACTGAAGTTTCTAAAACGGAAAGAGAGATTGCTACATTTGCTGAAATGGCACAATTAGATAGTTCGCAAGAGAATACAATATCTAATGATTCTGTTAAAAATGAAAAACAAGCTAACGCTTATAATGTACTTCCCGAAATGTTGGAATATACAGTAAAAGATTATAAAATGCAAATCGATGATAATATTTTTACTGTTGATAAAGCAATGACTTTATCTGAAGTGGTTGAGATGCTTGAATCTAGTAGTGCTACTTATGAATATGAATATAATCCTAATGCTATTGCAAGTAGTGTTAGGTATTGGTTAACGGTTAAGAAAAATGGAATTGATTATTTTGATGCGTTTTTTACTCGTTCAGAAGAATCTAATTTATTAGCAGATGCAGAGCTTAGATTTATTTTGCCAATAAACTGTATAGAAAATACTTATTATCCAACTGGCTTTAGGGCTGATGGAAATGGCATTTTATATGGTGATGCTATTAGTGAATTTGAAGAACGTTTTGGTTTTGAAAATCTAGCAAATAATGATGCATGGCATGATGGCTTTGGTGAATTTTTTAAAACTACTTTTTGGAGAGGTTCTCATGCATTGATTCAGGCTGATATAGATTGCGAGCATAACATAGGAGAATATCTTATGTTTGTTTTTGATAAGAATACCGGTGAATGTATCAATACACTGTATTATGATAGCAGTTTTGGTTACTAAAGATATTAATAGGAGATTTATTTAATGAATTCAAATAATAAAAGACAGAAAATTATATATATAATAATTGGTGGAGTATTATTAATTCTAGTTAGTTCTATATTTTTTAAATTGGGACAAAATTCAGCTGATTCAAATATGGCAACTATATCGAGTGAGTTAGATGCATCAGTAAATAGTAATTCTTCCTATATGGCTAACTTATGTGATTTTCCATCAGCGATATGGAATGAAGAACAAATATCAGCAACATATGAGCTTACGTATAGAATTCCTATAAATGATACTTGTTATATGATTGGAAGTAAAGAAAATGGTACAGAACATACTATTAATTCTGTAGATATTGAAACAACTTTTGATGAAAATACACTTTTTGTAGCAGCACATATAGCTCCAAAGTATGACTACATTGATTATACTCAAGCTCTTTTGAAAGAGAAGTATACAAATTTTCCATCGCCTGACCAGTATAATATTGTTTCAAATGAAACAGGAACAATAAATGGATTTGAGGATTCATATTTTTACATTTATAATTTAAATGGATGTGATGATAAAGATAATGTAGTTATACTCGGATACTTAATTCCACTTAAAAATTCTGAATATAAATTAGCAATGGGGTGTCTTGTAGAGAATCCGTCAACAGATTTATTAAATCAATGCGTTGAATATATGGCTACTACTGTATATACACTTGCTTTAGATGAGATAACAGAAGATAGCAAATCTGATGAAAAGGTTAGTGGTTCTTTGACAACGGATTCAACTAATCAAACTGAAACGTCTCAACCATTGCATGGAACAGTACCCGTTTATTTAGAAAAATCGGATTTAATTGAAAATGAACCTTATATGGAAAATAACACCTTGTTTTTAGCTATTGAGTGCCAAAATGGATTCGATGGTTCCTTTGTATTAAAAAGTCCTGATGGATTAACATCCTATGATGTGGTTCATACAACCATTTATGAAAATGTTGATGCGGCTCAACTGTGGTTTGAAATTCCTAACCCTGTAAGCGGTGAATATACATTAGAATTGTCGGATATTAGACAAGCGCCTCCAACATATTACTTTTATTGTGAGATTTATGAATAATTTATTTTTTTTGTTTTATAGAATAAGTAAAATTAAGGGGCTGAAAACAGCCCCTTAATTTTTGTATAATTGTCGTAGTTTGTGATTTGAGAATGTAAATTATAGTAGTTGCTTTGATGATATATATAGATTTACAAAGCAAATATTTTTTAATCTCCCTCACTCCACCACCAAATATTTCTCGAGCACCGTAAAACTACAAGGTCCAATTTTTAATACTGCTTCATGAAATCTCATATCTGTGTAATTGTCGCCCCAAGTAGATTTAGCCAATTTTTTAAGTTCAAGAAACTCCAAATATCCCAAATAGTATTTCAGGTAATTAGCTGGCTCTTCAATAATAATATGAAAAATTTCTGTAGCAGTATCTTTGTCTTTAAAACCATAATGTTTCAAATAATCATAACATTTGTTTTCGTCATATCCATAGTAGTGAATCAGAATATCCAGATTAGCATAGATTCCCAATGAAATAGAATTGTTTAGTTGCAGTGCCTTTGCAAGATTTTTGTCTATATCAGCGAAATAAAAAGAACACATTTCCACATATGTAGCCCATCCTTCGGAATAACCTCCGTAGTTAAAAATATGCCTGATAGGGGCAGGATTAGTAGAATTAAAAAATATATTTTGATACATATGTCCGGGAAAGCCTTCATGAGCTAAGGTTGTATACAAGTCCATTTTTGTGTAATTACATTCAGGGTTAATATAAATACTGTTTTTATCATAGCAATCAATAGTAGGAGTCAGATAAAAAGCAGGACTTATGTGCTCGGCTAAGGATGGGTGTACATAGTTAATTGTGAAATCTTTATTTTCAACATTAGGAAAATTAGAATTAATTTTACCCTTCAAATCATTTAAAATGTCCTCTGGTTTTTCTAAGGCAAAGTTATATGTATCAACTTGATCCAAAATATCAGGATTAGAACTAATTAACTGAGTTAATTCGGCGCGGTCTTCTTCCAGAGTTTTTGAGGTGAGCTCGTAGATGGACTTAATGGAACGAAAAGAACCAGTTGAAGATTTTACTAAATAATCATAATACGCTCTGCCATCAGGTAAGTAGCAAAGTCCGGCTTTGTTTTTCCCTGTTCCTTTTAACTTGGACAGATTTTCAACCAATGATTTGTATGCAGGGATAACGTGATTAATAACCTGAGATTTGTTTTGCATACAATAATTTTGTGTAGCTGTTTCAGAAATGTCGGATACATTTTTGATACGTTCATTAAAGGTATCGATTAGGTAATTTTCCTCACAATTAATGAAGTCCTCGCATTGAGAAACAATATCATCTACAGCAAAATCAGGCATAAATAATCCTTGATTAGCCTTTTCTTTTTCGAAATTAACGATATCTTTGAAATATTCCTCTATAGTCGATAGTAATGACAAATAATCTATAATATCTTGTTCAGAATTTAATTCATATTCAGATAGTAGTATAGGAAGCTGGGCTTGAGTGCCACATACGGGGCTTAATAATTCACTATAATAGAGAAATTTTGCATTATCAGCTTCTAAGGTTAAATGTTCTTTCAAAATGTCATAAGTTAATTGTTCTGATGAGGAGAGCTTAGTGTAATCTATTGAATTTAGATTCTGTAAACGCTGCTGGGTTCTGGCAGGATAAGAATCCAAGGTAATTTTATCAAGATGACCAAAAGAAATAGGACATTTATATATGCCGTATTCCTTGGGAGAGTGAAGCGTATAATGGAGATTTATTGTAGAAGAAGTCACTTCTTCGGCAAAGTAAGAGTTGCAATAATTAGTAAAAGCAGAAGAAGTATTGCTGGTATTTGAACAACTGCAAAATGAGAAGATAAGACTGAAAATAACAATTAGTGCAAATATTTTTTTGCATTTATAGAATTTAAAAACAGGTGTAGGTAAATTAAACAAAACAATACTCCTTACTAAATTGAATGTATATTAATAGGATATGTGTTAGAAAAGAAGAATATGATTTGTGTGATGCAACCAGAAAAAATCTCTAAGTTAGTTGCCTTTGTTACCTTGACACTTTGTAATTCGCTGTGTTATTCTAATATTCATATAAAATAAAAACACTGTGACGAAGAGAGTAGGTTTGACTTCTACTTTACAGAGAAATCCCATACCTTTAAGGAGATGCTGAGAGGGGATATTTAGAATCAATCTGAAGATGGCTTCTGAGTGGCGTATCTGAGCTGTGGCTAGGGTACGACAGGTAGTCGCCTGTTATAGCGACAGAGTATGAATGTACTCGATGAGGTCTAAGCTGCGAGGCTTAGATGAATGGAAGTGGTACCACGGTAATTATCGTCTTCCCTGGATATTTCAGGGAAGGCGTTTTTTATTCGATAGGAAAGAACTTTCCTGTCAAATAAAACCCGTTGCGAAGATGAGCACATTTTTTCTTTTTCCAGTAATTCCTGAAATATCATAAGTAACAGTTGAAGATTTTATTATAAGTTGGAAAGGAAGTAACTAAATGAAAAGCGGAAAATATTATATGACAACAGCAATTGCCTACACATCAGGCAAGCCTCATATTGGGAACACATATGAAATAATTTTGGCAGACAGTATTGCCAGATTTAAAAGACAGCAAGGCTACGATGTTTTCTTCCAGACAGGAACAGATGAACACGGACAGAAAATCGAATTAAAAGCACAGGAAGCAGGAATTACACCACAGCAGTATGTTGATAATGTAGCAGGAATTATTAAGGAAACCTGTGACTTAATGAACACTTCATATGACAAATTTATCAGAACAACAGATAAAGAACATGAATTACAGGTTCAGAAAATTTTTAAGAAATTATATGAACAGGGAGATATCTACAAAGGTTATTACGAAGGAATGTATTGTACACCATGTGAATCATTTTTTACACCTTCTCAGTTAGTAGATGGTAAATGTCCGGATTGTGGTAGAGAATGTCAGCCGGCTAAGGAAGAAGCATACTTCTTAAAGCTTAGCAATTATTCAGACAGATTAATCAAACACATTAATGAACATCCGGAATTTATTCAGCCAGAATCAAGAAAGAATGAAATGATGAATAACTTCTTAATTCCTGGACTTCAGGATTTATGCGTATCAAGAACATCATTTAAATGGGGAATTCCAGTAGACTTTGATGATAAACACGTTGTATATGTTTGGTTAGATGCACTTTCAAACTACATCACAGGTATTGGTTATGATGTTGATGGAAACAGTACAGAACAGTTCAAGACTAACTGGCCGGCTGATTTGCACTTAATTGGAAAAGATATTCTTAGATTCCACA
>CAYOMP010000033.1:0-23648 GCA_964405075.1 uncultured Lachnospiraceae bacterium | reverse complement strand
ACATTTATTTCTCTGGCGAGATAGGATGTCATTTTCTGATAGGAGATGCTACCGGACGTTCCGTTCTTGTTGAATATTTTGATGGTGGCTTGCAGGTTGTGAAGTCAGATGAGGAGTATCAGATTGCGACAAATTTCATTGCATACAACGGTGTCAACATTGGAGAAGGTGCTACAGAGTTTGAGCGTTATAATCAAGTTGAGCATGAACTTTCAAGGAAAGAGGGGATTGTTACCATGGAGGGGTGTGTAGACATCCTTAATCAGGTGGGAGTTATCGGAAAGGATGGTACAAACAAGCTTCAGTGGTCTGTAGTGTATAATCTTTCGGAGAAAATCGGTAGAATATGGCCGCACAGAAGCAGCGATGCCAGTTGGGATTTTTCAATTTCACAAAAGTAATTAAGATATATAAGAAGGTAAATAAAATAATTATTTATCTCCTATCCGATTGTTAGGTATGCAATGAGAATTATAGTAAATTTATTTCAACTCTTAATAATATTCTTCTCATAATAACAAAATATGCTATAATGTGACTTAAATAAAGGAACGGAAGGAGAAGGTAATGAAAAAAAATACAGATATACTTATTAAAGTAATTATTGTAATGGGAAGTCTGTTGGCGTTATTTTCAGGAGCTTCACTTGAAACTTTATTATTGACACTCCTATTTGTATTGTGGATAACCCTTTGGAAATATTTGAAGAATGTGGAGAAAGAATCATGAATTTTATTTCGTTTGAATTTATTGTGCTTTTTCCGTTGATTCTTCTTTTATATTGGATTATTCCAGGAAAGGCACGTTGTAGATTTTTGCTGCTTGTAAGCTATGGATTTTACTGTTATTGGAATCCATGGATGGTGGTACTGTTACTTGGAACTACTTTGGTTTCTTATGTTGCAGCGATAAATATGAGTAAGTTTGAAGATATTAAAAAAAGAAAACGGGTACTAATTTTTGCATTAGTTATCTGTTTTGGGATTTTGTTTATATTTAAATATTTTGGATTTTTTGCTTATAATGTTGGTACGTTACTTAAATTCTTACATATAGCAAGAGAAGACTGGATTGTTGAAATTTTGCTACCAGTAGGTATTTCATTTTATACTTTTCAGACTGCATCATATGTTATTGATGTTTATAGAGGAAAAATTCAGCCAGAGGAACATTTTGGTTTTTATGCGTTGTATGTAAGTTTTTTTTCACAATTAGTTGCTGGACCTATTGAAAGACCAGAAAATTTATTGCCACAGCTTCATAGAACGAAAGAGTTGAAGTCAGATAATCAAAATCTGGTATATGGACTTCTGATAATGGCAAGAGGCTATATCAAAAAGGTAGTAATTGCAGATTATGTGGCGATTTTTGTTGATAAGATTTTTTCTAATGCAGCTGATTCAAAGGGAATTTTTGTTATAGTAGGTGCTACATTTTTTGCTATTCAAATATATTGTGACTTTTCAGGTTATTCAGATATTGCAGTAGGTGTAGCAAGAATGTTAGGAATTCATTTAATGGAGAATTTTAAAATTCCTTATAAGGCAGATAGTATACGTGAATTTTGGAAAAGATGGCATATTAGTCTTACTAGCTGGTTTACAGATTATGTATACATTCCTTTAGGTGGTAATAGAGTAAGTGAAGGAAAAATATATCGCAATCTTTTAATTGTATTTTTATTAAGTGGTGCATGGCATGGGGCAGCTTGGAACTATGTTGTCTGGGGCGCAATTCATGGTGTATATCTTTGCGTAGAAACTAGGTGCAAAATACTAAGAAAGAAAACTGTAGGAGTCTCAAATTTTGATACAGAAAATAGGAATGAGAGCAAACGCTGGTTTTATATTGCAAGAACATTTTTGCTTGTTTGCTTAGCATGGATTTTTTTTCGTGCAGAAAATCTTTCAGATGCATTCGTTTTAGTTGGCAACATCGGAAAAGGCTGGTCTTTTTCAGCAATAGAAGATAGTATAGCTATGTTAGAAATTAATTTGGAATTCATATTACGTATAATTGTTTCAGTAGCTGTATTAACACTTTTAGATAAAATGACTTTTCCTAAGGAAAAGTGGAATATGAATCTACAAAAAGCTAGAGAAATGTCATTACTAATTTTTGAAATGATTTTAATCATAGGAATTGGCTGGCTTGTACTTTTGGCAAGGAATGCGGATAGCACGTTTATTTATTTTCAGTTTTAGGAGGTGGAAATCATAGGAGAATATAGAAAAATATTAATTACAACAGTGGGTTTTCTTATGATTATCCCACTTGTACTTTTGATAGGTGCATTGCTTTTGCCAGCACAATATTCAGATACATATTTAGGTGAATTGCCATTTAAATATCAGCGTTTACAAGAAACAAAGGGTAAACGAATTGTGTTGGTTGGGGGAAGTAACCTTGCTTTTGGAGTAGACAGTAATTTGATTAAAGAGAATTTCCATGATTATGATGTTGTAAATATGGGAATGTATGCTGCTCTTGGAACGGAGGTTATGTTTGATTTATCAATTGGTGATATACGTGAAGGAGACATTATTATTGTATCTCCAGAACAGCAAAGACAGACATTGTCGGATTATTTCAATGCTGAATATATGTGGATGGGAATAGATGGCCATTGGAATTTGTGGAATAGTTTAGATTCAACGGATAAGAAAAAAATGATTGGTCAGCTTCCATATTTTGCAGTAGATAAATATAAATATTTTTTCAAAAACAATGCGCCAAAGCCAGATGGAGTATATGCCAGAAGCTCCTTTAACGAATATGGTGATATTATTTACGCAGATTGTAAGTCAAATATTATGAATCAACAGTATGATACTAATACTTTGATTGAGTTTGAGGAAGACATAGTTTCTGATGAATTTATTTCAGAATTAAATGAATTTGTTGAAAGGGCAATTGACAAGGGTGCTACAGTATGGTATCGTTTTTGCCCAATGAATATTTTGGCAGTAGAAAATGGTAATATAGATAATTATTACGAAATGCTTCAAGAGAAAATAAGATGTCCTATTATTGGCAATCCCAATAAATGCATTATGGATGCAGAGTGGTTCTATGATACGAATTTTCATTTAAATGCCAGTGGAAAAATTGTAAATACAAGACAGTTAATTCGTGATATGAAGGCTATGCTGGGAGACAGCTCAAAGACTAATATTAATCTTCCGGATAAACCACAGGTGGCAGATTTTAGTATTATTGCCGGAGATTGTTTAGATGCAGATTATTTTATTTATGCTGAGAATAATAGTGGTATAATTATTATAGGACTTTCAGATGAAGGGAAAAAAAGGGCAGAATTAACTGTTCCAACAAGTATAGATGAGAAGCCGGTTACCGCATTGGGTGAGGGATTTATAAAGGAAAGCAATATGCTTCAAAAGATTTGTATTCAGGGGAACATTACAAGTATTCCAGATGGATGTTTTTCAGGATGTAAAGCATTAAAGGAGATTCATATTCTGTCTGATAAACCAGAAAATTGTCATGTAGGTCAAGGCCTTCTTAAAGAATGTGATGCAGATATTTTTGTTCCAGCGGATTCATTATCTGCTTATAAGGTTAATTATTTCTGGTCACAGTATGCATCAAGGATAATGAAAGAACGTTAATAAACAGGAACTGGGAAAAGGAGAAGTAGCTTTATGATAAGAATAGCCATTGTTGAGGATGACGCTAATTATGCAGATAGCTTAAAGAAATACATACTTCGTTATGAAGAAGAGAGTGGAACAAGATTTCAGATTTCTTATTTTCAGGATGGGGAGGATATTCTAGAGGATTATCAGGCACAATATGATATTATTCTGATGGATATTGAAATGAGATTCAAAGATGGAATGACTACTGCAGAGGAAATTCGTAAATGTGATACAGAAGTTGTAATCATATTTATCACAAATATGCCTCAGTATGCTATGAAAGGGTACGCAGTAGAGGCATTAGATTTTGTATTAAAACCAATTAATTACTATGCTTTTTCACAAAGAATTGAACGTGCCTTAAAAAGAATGAAAAATAGACAGACAAGGTATTTAAACATTTCGAGTAAAGGTAGAGCAAAAAAGATAGACATTTCGGAACTTTATTTTGTTGAGGTTCAAGACCATGACCTTTACTATCATACAACTGAAGGAGTATTTTCACAGAGAGGTACTATAAAGGACGTAGAAGAAAAGCTCGCAAATGAACCCTTTTTTAGATGTAACAGATGTTATCTTATAAATTTGGAATATGTAAATGGTTTTGAAGGAAATAGTGTTTTTGTTGGTGATACAGATGTGCAGGTTAGTCGTGCAAGAAAAAAGGAATTAATAGATGTATTAAATGATTACATGAATGAGGTGAGTAAATGATGCAGATTGATTGGGCAAATACGCCAGGTGTTTATTATGCAATTGCTTACTGGCTTGGTTGTAGCTTGATTATTTTTCATAGCCCAAAGAGAATGGACATGAAAAGAAGTGTTGTTGGGTTAGGTATATTTGGAGTATTAATTATTACTCTTATGTCAGTTACTCACGGTAGTTCTAAATGGTTGTTTGTACCATTTATGTTGTTATTTTTTATGATTATGTGGATAACAATATATATGGAATGCAAATACGATTATAAGACAGCACTTTATTTTGCTGCCAGAGGCTTTATTGTGGGAGAATTTATTGCTTCAATAGAGTGGCAGACCTTTTATTATGTTCTTAAATGGTTTGATTTAGAACCTAATATGTTAATAAATATAATTATTCTTGTATTTGTAGATGGTACAATATATTTGATTATGTTTTTATTGGAAAATAGAAATCGTGAGGTTAATAAGAATTTACAAATTACAACTCAGGAATTAGTATCAGCCGCAATTATGACGGTTGCAATTTTTGCAGTAAGTAATTTAAGTTATATTGGCGGAAATGAGTTCTTAAAGGAAGGAAATTTTACATTTCTTTTTATGATTCGTACTCTTGTTGACATGGGAGGAGTTGCGATACTTTATGCATATCATGTACAGCTGGCAGAACTTAATATGCGTGTTGAGGTTGAGCGCTTGCAGAATATGCTTGATATGCAGTACAACAATTATGAGGTTTTAGAACAAAGTATTGCTGCAGTTAATCAGAAATATCACGATTTGAAATATCAAATTTCTGTATTAAAGGCTGAAAATAATTCTGAAAAATCAATGGAATATTTAGAGCAGATGGAAAAGGATATTAAATCCTATGAAGCTCAGAATAAAACGGGAAATAAAGTACTAGATACAATTTTGACAGGCAAAAGTTTGTATTGTCAAAATAATTGGATTGAGCTTACTAGTGTTATAGACGGAGAAGCTTTAAGCTTTATGAATGATATGGATGTAAGTACTTTGTTTGGAAATATATTAGATAATGCTATCGAGAGTGTTAGTAAAATAGAACAAAAGGAAAAAAGATTAATTCATCTTGCAGTAGCAAAACAGAAGAATTTTCTTAGAATTCGCGCAGAGAATTGCTATGAACAGGAATTGAATTTTGAGGAGGGGATGCCTACAACGACAAAGGGAGATACTAAATATCATGGATATGGTTTGAAAAGTATCAAAAATACGGTTAAGAAATATGGTGGTTCAATGAAAATTCAAGCAGAGAATGGATGGTTTGAATTACGCATTCTAATTCCGTTAAAAGCAAATAATCAAATGAATCAGTTTGACAATTACGGAAAATAAACTACCACTTACGACAAAAATAAATATTAGCCATGAAATCCTTTATACTAGGAATAAGTTAAGTTGGTAATGGATTACCAAGCTGGAGATTAGTAGAAACATTTAATAGTAGAATTTAGAAGAAAGTATGGAGGAGATAGATTTATGCTTAGTATAACAAGATTCACATGTGAGAATATGAGAGAAGGATGCGTAACAGATAATGCAAAGCCTGCATTTGCATTTACTGTTGCAGATGATAAGAATGATACTTCTTTAAAATCAGCGGAAATCACAGTAAATGGCTGGACAAAAGTAACCAATGAACAGATCGGAATTATTTATGACGGAATGCCATTGGTTCCTTTTTCGTCTTATGAAGCACATTTGAGAGTAATTTCTTCTAAAGATGAGGAGGCAGAGGCTACACTTACTTTTGAAACTGGAAGAATGGATATTCCATGGTCAGCAAATTGGATTAGCGATAAGAACTATATATTTACTGAAAAGAAAGTATCTCCAGTACCAATGGTATTTCGTAAGAAATTCTCTGTAGAAAAAAAGGTCAAATCAGCAAAAATCTATTCTACTGCAATGGGTATTTATGAGCTTATGATTAATAAAGAAAAGGTAGGCTCAGACTATTTTGCTCCTGGTTTTACATCTTATAAGAGTCAGCTTCAGTATCAGACTTATGATATAACTGAAATGGTTTCAGCTGAAAAAGAATATACATTAGATGTTGTTGTTGCTGGTGGTTGGGCAGTTGGTTCATTTGTATATACTAGAAATAACAGAGTTACAGCTGACCGTCAGGCTCTTCTTTTGGAATTACATTTTGAGTACGATGATGGAACAACTGAATGTATTAATTCGGATGAATCATGGTTTGTAACTGAAGATGGAAATTATAAAATGGCAGACCTATATGATGGTGAAACATATGATGCTTCTATTGATGAATCAAAGATAGTTTGGAGAGATGCATCTATTGAAAAACTTCGTGTTGCACCTGAAATCATTGCTGATTATAGTGCACCAGTTCGTGAACATGAAGTAATGAAGCCGGTTTCTTGTACAGAACGTGAGAATTCCTTGATTTATGACTTTGGTCAGAATTTTGCTGGTGTAATATCTTTGGATATTAATGGTAAAAAAGGTCAGGTTATTACAGTAAAACATGCTGAGATTCTTAATCCAGATGGTTCATTAAACACAGCATTTTTAAGAACTGCCAAGGCGTGTGTCACATATACATGTAAGGAAGGCAAGCAGCAGTATTCTCCTAGACTAACATATATGGGATTTAGATATATTGAAGTTAGTGGAATTGCTAAAGAGGATATAATTGTTGAAGCCAAGGCTTTATATTCAGATATTGAGCAGATTGGCAAATTTGAATGTTCTAATTCAATGATTAATCGTTTACAGGAAAATATACTATGGAGTTCCAAATCAAATTTCGTAGACATTCCAACAGACTGTCCACAACGTGATGAAAGAATGGGATGGACTGGTGATATTGCAGTATTTGCTCCAACAGCATGTTTCAATTTTGATATGAGTGCATTTCTAAATAAATGGTTGAAGGATGTTCGAGCAGAACAGTTAAAAACAGGAGGAATTCCTAATACAGTGCCAGCTCAAGGCTTTGGTTTCCCTGCTACAATGCCATCAATGGCTATTGATTTCTGGGGGGATGCAACAGTACTTGTTCCTTGGGCTATGTATCAGTCATTCGGAGATAAAAAGGTATTAGAAGACAACTATAATATGATGAAGAAATATGTGGATGCATGTAAACGTTGGGCAGGACTCTTTAGTGTTGGTAACCACAGATTTATTTGGCACACACCTTCAGTATTTCATTTTGGTGACTGGGTTGCACCAGATGTACCAAAAATGAGCCAGTGGCAAGGTAGAAGCAAGTGGACTGCAACTGCAAGTTTAAATAATACAAGCAGATTATTATCAAAAATTGCTGGTATTCTTGGTAAGAAAGATGATGAAGAAAAATATGCTAAACTAAGTGATAATGTTGCAAAAGCATATAAGGCAGTATTTACAGATGGAAATGGTAAATTAAAGGAAGAATTTCAAACTGCATACGTACTTCCACTTTATTTTGGAATGTTTGAAGGAAAGGAGAAGGAAAATGCAGTGAAGAATCTTGTTAGTCTTGTAGAAAAATCAGATTACTGTATTGGAACAGGTTTTCCTGGAACACCGTATATTTTATTTGCACTTGCAGATAACGGTTGTGCCGACGTGGCATATAAAATGTTAATGAACCAGAAATGCCCATCATGGCTTTATGAAGTTAAATCTGGAGCAACAACTATTTGGGAACGCTGGGATGGACTTGATGAAAATGGGGTATGTCCAATAGGTGATGACGGAACAGATATGATGATTTCCTATAACCATTATGCAAGCGGGGCAGTTGGAGATTTTTTGTATAGAAGAATTGCAGGAATAGAACAGTTAGCACCAGGATATAGGAAATTTAGAATTGCACCAGTTTTAGGTGGAGATATCACTTTTGCCAAAGGAGAAATCGATACTCCATATGGTGTAATTAAATCAGAATGGTGTGTGAAAGGAAAAGAATTCAAGATTAATGTTAATGTACCTATGGGGACTTGTTGTGAACTTCTACTTCCAGATGGTAGTAAGAGAATGTTTAACAGTGGAACATATAGTGAACATGTAACAATGTAAGAAGAAAGAGGGATAATCAATTTGAAAAAAATAGAATTTAATAATAATTGGATGTGTCAGTGTATGGAGCCTGGAAGTGAATCTATACCAGTTACACTACCACATGATGCAATGATTAGTGAAAAGCGTTCTGAAAAGAGTCTTGGTATTCATAATATTGGTTGGTTTGAAGCAAAAGATTATGTATATACAAAGCACTTTACAATACCAGAAGAAGAAAAAGATAATGTAGTATGGTTTGAAATTGAAGGTGCGTACCATAATGCAGAAGTTTTTGTTAATGGAGAAAAAATTGCCTATAGACCATATGGATATAGCGATTTCTTTGTAGATGCCAGTGAGTATATTAAATTTGGTCAGGAAAATGAATTAAAGATAAATACATACAATTCAGATCAGCCTAATAGTCGTTGGTATTCAGGAACAGGTTTGTATCGTCCTGTAAATATGTATGTTGGGAAAAAAGAACATATTCTTTTAAATGGGGTGAAAATTCGAACATTAGAAATCAATCCTGCAGAGATAGAAGTTGAGGTTTATACAACAGGTGTTGGTGATGTTAATATTCAGATATTGAGTCAGGACAGAGTTTGTGAGGAAGTATGTGTTCAGGCAAAAACCTTATTGAATGTGAAAAATGGAGAAAAATCTGCCAGGGCAGTTGCAAAAATCAAAGTCTCAGATGCAAAGCTCTGGAATATTGATACTCCAAACCTTTATCAGTGCAAGGTAACTTATAAAGAGGATGAAGTAACAGAACAGTTTGGTATTAGAACACTTACATGGGATGCTGATAAAGGAATTGCTATTAATGGTAAGCGTGTGATTTTACGTGGGGCATGTATCCATCATGACAATGGAGTACTTGGCGCATGTGCGTTTCCTGAGGCTGAGGAACGTAAGGTTCGAATTATGAAAGAAAATGGATATAATGCATTACGTTCAGCACATAATCCATGTTCCAAGGCTATGCTTGATGCATGTGATCGTATTGGAATGTTAATTATGGATGAATATGTAGATGTGTGGTATATACATAAAACCGAGAATGACTATGCAAAATACATGGAAAATTGGTATGAGACGGATTTGAAAGAAATGGTGGAAAAGGATTATAACCATCCATGTGTTATTATGTATTCTACAGGTAATGAAGTAGCAGAAACTGCTCAAAAACGAGGAATTAAATTGACTGGCAGGATGACTGAATATTTACATAGTCTGGATTCAACCCGTCCGGTAAGCTGTGGTATTAATATCTTCTTTAATTTTTTAAGTTCTATAGGATTTGGTGTTTATAGTGATGATAAAGCTCAAAAAGAGCTTGAAAAAGCAATGAAAAATGCTAAAGAAGATGGGAAAAAGAAAAAACCTGTAGGTAGTGAATTCTATAATACATTAGCAGGAATTCTTGGTGATTACACTATGAAAGTTGGAGCAACTTTATATCCTTGTGATGTAAAGACTCGTGATGCCTATGCCAATATGGATATCGCAGGCTACAATTATGGTATATTCAGATATAAGAATGATTTAAAGAAATATCCAAGGCGTTTGATATTAGGAAGCGAGACTTTTTGTAAGGATGCATATCTTTTCTGGGAAAATGCTAAGAAGAATCCACGAATTGTAGGAGATTTTGTCTGGGCAGGAATGGATTATATTGGAGAAGCAGGAATAGGCTCATGGGAATACGAAGATTATGCACCAAAGGATGCGTCTGAGGCTGGATGGCTTACTGCGGGAAGTGGAAGAATTGATATTCTTGGCAATCCGAATGGTGAAGCATTATATACCAAGGTTGCATTAGAACAGACGAAAGATATATATATTGCAGTTAAACCAGTATATCAGAAGGGAAAACATTCACCATCGGCCTGGAAAATGACAGATGCTTTACCTAGCTGGTCATATTATGGATGTGAAGGATATGATGCTAAGATCGAAGTATATGCAAGAGCCTATGAGGTAGAGCTTCTTTTGAATGGTAAGAAGATAGGAAGAAAACGTCTTAAAAATAATTGTGTTGCATATTTTAAGACAAAATATCAGAATGGTGAATTAACGGCAATTGCTTTTGATTCAAAGGGTAATGAAATAAATAGAACTAGTCTTAATACAGCAAACAAAGAAACTGTATTAACAATTACTCCAGAAACAAAGGAAGTAACAAAGGGTGGTCTTGTATATATTCCAATGGAATATACTGACGCGAATGGTATATGGAAGCCAATGGAAAAACATCAATTAATGGTTGAGGTTAGTGGTGGAATTCTTAAAGGATTTGGCAATGCTTGTCCATATAATCCAGATGGTTATACCACAAATCAAACAAAGACTTATTATGGAAGAGCTATGGCTGTTGTTCAGGCATTAACTGATGAATCTGTAGTAACTGTAAGGATCTCAGATGAGAATAAGACATATACTGTAGAGATTCCAGTGAAGTAATTAGACAAATAATACAAAAAAAAGATTTAAAAATAATAAATATTGGTAATAATATAATCCCTCATTTCAATATTGAAAATGAGGGATTTACGCTTTATGAAAAAAATAGTCCATTTACGACAACAAAATTGTCGTTTACGACAACTAGAAAAAAAAAACATTTTATGAATTATAATGCAATTAGATGATAAATGAAATTCTATTTTAAACTATATTAATGGAAGAGAGGATGAATTATGGAAACAAAGTCCACGGGATTTTTTGAAAATCCACTATTCAAAACGAAGATAACCTCAGCAAATGTTAAAGTAAAAGAAATGCTCTTAGGTTACTTTTTGGGACCATTTTGTGCATTCATTTCAAATGCCATTTTTGGTTCATATCTGAATCGTTATTATTCAGATGTTTTAGGATGGACAGACACAAACAAGTTTGGTGTGTTCTCGGCAATGTTACCAATCGTGTCAGTCATTTTTGTAATTATTGGAAACTTGTTAGTTGGTAGATTAATCGACAATACAAGAACTTCCCAGGGTAAAGCAAGACCATATATGCTTCTTTCAGCACCACTTGTTGCTGTAGCGATTGCATTATTGTTCTTGACACCAATGGAGGGAAGTGCAGGTATCCAGATGTTATGGATTGCTGTATCGTATAATTTATATTATGCAGTTGCTTATCCATTTTTCTATACCGCACATAGTTCAATGGTTGCCTTATCAACAAGAAATTCCAAACACAGAGGTTTACTTGCTACATTCTCAAATGCTTCCGGAGTTGCAGCAGTAGGAATTGGAGCTAGTATTCTTGTTCCAATGTTACTTCAGAGTTTCCTTTTTGTTGAAAAGGATGGCGCAATTGATGCAGTGGCAAGTTACAATAACTGGCGCATCGTAATGATTGCCTTATGCATTATTACATTCCTTGGAATTATGCTTGAGTACTATTTCACTCGTGAACGTATCACAGAAGAAAATATCAAGCTTAATATTAAAGAAGAAAAACTTCCAATGAAACAGCAGGTAAAAGCTTGCATAAGTAACAAATACTGGTGGATAATTATTCTTTACTTCTTGTTATTCCAGTTAGGTGGACTTGTAAAGAATGGTTCAATGGGTTATTACTGCAGGTGGATGTTTGATGGAATTACAAATGAGGCGGGAGCCGGAGCTGCAATGGGAACACTTGGATTGATTGGTGGAATTCCTACAGCAGTTGGTATGGTTTTAGCTTGGCCAATAGCAGATAAGCTTGGAAAACAGCGTGCAGTAACAATAGGACTTGCAATTTCTGTAGTTGGTGGTTTAGTAAGTTTTATTGATATTCACAATTTCGTAATTGTATGTGCCGGTGTTATTTTAAAAGGAATTGGCTCGATTCCAGCAATGTACGTAACATTAGCTTTACTTTCAGATGTATTAGACCATTTGGAAGCCAAAAATGGATTTAGAAGTGATGGATTTACAATGTCTGTATATGGTGCCATTATGGTTGGTATGACAGGACTTGGCAGTGGTATTATCAATGCACTTCTTACTGCAAGTGGATATAATGCAGCCGCATCTGCTCAGAATGAAGGTGTACAGAGTATGTTAGCATTATGTTATCTTGGAATGGAAATTATCTGTTATGCAGTAATTGTAGTTTTAATGATGTTTTTAAAGGTTGAAAAACATATAAAAGAAGATCAGAAAACAATCCTTGAACATCAGAAAGCAGCAGTATTAGCAGCTGGTGGTGAGTGGATTGAACCTGCTGAACGTTTAAGAAGAGAGCAGGAAGAGGCAGAGGCGCTTGCAGAAGAAGCGAGAAAAGAAGAATTGAAAGCTTATTGTAAAAAGAAAGGTTTAAGCTTCGAATCTGAAGAAGAAAAATATCAGAAGAAGCTTACTGATAAAGCAGCAAAAGCAGCTGCGAAGAAAAAGTAGGAGGGTTAACATGAATAGAAATAAGAAAAGAAAAACTAATGCATGGCGTGGTTTAACAACGGTAACAGCATCTGTATTGGCATTAACAGTAGCGGCAATGCCAATCGTAGAAAGTTTTCGTACTGATATTGATAAATTTATTGGTACGACTAGTACAAGAGTAATTACAGAAGAGGCAGATGGAGAAAGTCTTTATACTTATACATCTGATTATGCAACAACAACTGAACTTCTTGATGCCATTGAAGCATTGGGAGAAGAAATGAGTGAAGAAGGTATTGTTTTATTAAAGAATAATGGAGCACTTCCATTAGCTGCTGATGAAACAAAGAAACTATCACTTTTAGGATTTTCAAGCTACTATCCAGTACAGGGTGGTGATATGGGAAGTTCATTATGCGTAAATGAGGGAACAGATGCTGATACAGTTGATATGGTAAAAGCATTTGAGGCAAAAGGCTTTGGAATAAATCCTGTAGTACAGAATATGTATGAAGGATTAAAATCAGAGTTCTCTACAGAAGTAGAAACATGGGGTGGAACAGTAACTTATAGCCATATTACGGCACCAACTACAACTGGTGTATTCTCAAGTAAAGAACCATCACAGAGCACATTAGATGGTGCTGATGCCACTTGGAGAGATAGCTTAAAAGATAACAATATTTTATTAGTAACAATTGCACGTTCTGGTTCAGAAAATGCTAACTATCTTCCTGGAACAGATGGTGTAAATCCAGACCAGAATTTAAATCAGACAGATCCACTTGGTTTATCTGATGATGAAAGAGATTTAATTAATGCAGCAATTGAAGCAAAAGAAGCTAATGGTGGTAAAGTAATCGTTCTTTTAAACAACTCTTCTGCAATGGAAGTTGATGAAATTGAAAATAATGAAGGTGTAGATGCAATTTTAGAAATAGGCCTCCCAGGAGGATATGGTTTCTATGGATTAGCAGATGTATTAACTGGTGATGTTAACCCATCTGGACATCTTGCAGATACTTATGCAGTAACAAATGCTAATTCTCCAGCAGCTCAGAACTATGGAAACTATGCATGGGTTAACGCAGATCCTAATTTTAGTATTAAATCAATTGAAGTAGAGGCAGAAGGTATTTATACTGGTTATAAATATTATGAAACAAGATACGCAGATACTGTTTTAGGACAGGGAAATGCTTCTGATACAGTTGGTAGCACAACCGGTTCTGCTTGGAACTATGCTGACGAAGTAACTTACGGATTTGGTTATGGTCTTTCGTATACATCATTTGATCAGACTTTAGATAATCTTGAAGTTGATTTAGATGCTCAGACTGTAACGGCAACTGTAACAGTAACAAATACTGGTGATGTAGCAGGTAAAGATGTAGTTCAGTTATATGCTTCTGTACCTTATACACAGTATGATATTGATAACAAAGTTGAAAAATCAGGAATTCAGTTATTAGATTATGCTAAGACTCAGGTACTTGAACCAGGTGCTTCTGAAACTGTAACAATTACAGCTGATGCAGAATATATGGCAAGCTGGGATAGCTCATCTAATAATGCAGTAGGAACAAAAGGCTGCTACATCTTAGATGATGGTACATATTATTTTTCAGTTGGTAACGGTGCTCATGATGCATTAAATAACGTACTTGCAGCACAGGGTAAAACAACAGCTGATGGAATGACAGCTGATGGAGATGCATCAAAGGTTAAGACATGGGAACTTGGAGAATTTAACAATACAACATTTGCTTATACTGACAATGGTACAGCAGTAGAAAATCAGTTAGAAGATGCTGATTTAAATTACTACATGGATGGAACAGTAACTTACCTTTCAAGAAATGACTGGGCTGGAACTTGGCCAAAAACTTATGAAGGTCTTACTGCAACAGATGAAATGTTAGATATTATGCAGAATGGAACTTACCAGATTACAGAAAATGGTGATCCTTCATCTGTAACATTTGGTCAGGATAATGGCTTATCATTAGCTGCTCTTAAGGGTGTATCTGATATTGAAGATATTCGTTGGAGTTCATTATTAGATCAGATTACATTAGATGAAGCTATGATTCGTACAGCATTTGGTGGAACATCAACAAAGGCTATTGAATCAATTACTTCACCAGAAGTTATTCAGAACGACGGACCAAATGGATACAATTCATACCCATTAGGACAATATGCCAATAAAGATAAATCAACAGGTGATCCTTGTGTAGTTGAAGAAAATGATCCAAACTTAAACTACAAATTTGGTACTATGAGTAACGAAACTGTTATTGCAGCAACATTTAGCAAAGATTTAGCAGAAAAATATGGAGAAATTGTTGGTAATTATTCATTATGGTCTAATCTTACAATTTTATGGGGAGCAGGAACAAACATTCACCGTGTACCTTATAATGCAAGAAACCATGAATATTACTCAGAAGACGCTGTACTTACAGCATATCAGGCATCATCATATATTAGTGGTGGTAACAAATATGGCGCAATTCTTGCTCCTAAACATTTAGCCTTCAATGATACAGAAATTAACCGTGATGGTATCAGTGTATTTTTAACAGAACAGCAGGCACGTGAAAATGAATTACGTGGAACTCAGGCAAGTATTGAAAAAGCGAATGCACTTGGTGTAATGACAGCATTTAACCGTGTTGGTGTTACTGCAGCAAATGCACATTATGGATTACTTCAAAATATCTTAAGAGGTGAATGGGGATTCAAAGGACTTATGTCTGAAGACTTTATTATGAGTCCACAGTATGCTCACTTAAAAGATGCAGTACACTGTGGTGTAACAATGTTAACATTTACTGGTGATAATTCACTTGCAGCTGTAAATGAAGTATTCCCAGCTTGGACAGCTGAAGCAGTTGGTAAGGATGCAACATTAATGCAGGATCTTAAAAACTGTATGTTATGGCAGAATTATGCAATTGCTAATTCAAATGCATTAGATGGTTTCTCTTGCAATACCAGAATTGAAACTGTTAGAACTTGGTATGATAATTTGCTCACAGGCTTACAGGTAGTATTTGGTATTCTTACTGTATTATGTATCATAATGTATGTAAAAAAAGCCAAAGAAAGTGAAGTAGAATAGGGGGAAGAAGATATGACATTTATTAAAAAACAATCTGCAGGTTTTTATTTAAATGTACTTGCAATAATTTTAGGTATAATTGGTCTTGTTCGTTACTTTGCAAATTGTAAGACAGCTTACTTTTCAAATTTAGGAACAGATACAAAAGTAATAGTAGCGTTAATCTTAGGAATTATTGCTCTTGCAGTATTTGTAGCAGGATATGAAGTATTAGGAAATAAGATTTTATTAGATGTATGTCCAGTAGTAGCAGCAATGGCATTTACTGTAGCAACAATCGTTTTTGTTAGTACTCGTGTAAATGGAATCGCAGCAATTATGACATTCAACAACAATGCATCAACAATGGCTGATTTAAATCACACAATTACTAGTATTGTATTTTGTGCGGCAGCTATGTTGTTGACAATAATTGGTTCATTCTTTAAAATTGTAAAAGAAGACTAAAGGATATAAATTAAAAATGGGGGCAGTTGCTTTAGCGGCTGCCTCTTTTTATAAGAGTGATAAAAGTATTGTTTTTATTGAACTTAGCTTGAATCAGAATGTATGCATTTGTTTCATTATTGTTGAATTAAAATTGGAAACAGAAAAATGCATTCAGGACTCACATAATCCAAGATAGAAAGGGCAGAAAAATGTGTAATAAAAATAGTGTGTATAAAAATAGAATATTGTTTTTAGTGCCTATGCTTATTATGGGGTTATTTCTGCTGTGTGGATGTGGTGCTAGTAAAGATGAAGATAGTGTCAGAATGTGCAAGGTTGTTCTTGAAGATGGGGAAGGCTTTGAGGTTGAGAATCCAGCGCAGGTGGTGAAAGTGGGAGAGAATCTTCAATATACTATACATATGAAGGAGGGATATAGTGTTGAAGGAACAGATTATGGTTTGATTGATTCGGATTATAGTATTTCATATGGAACTACGCCTGATGTGATTTATCTAAATTTAAACGAGGTAAAGTATTCTACGGTTGTTACAGTTAATACTAGTTATTGCAATTATGAGATAGGGTATTTGTCTAATGGTGGTAAAATAGTAGAAAACGCAGTGTCGAAATATAAGATAAAAGATAATGAAGAGGGTAGGGTTGTTCAAATTCCAACTAAGTTGTCACATCTAAGAGTAAATACATCAATTGGAACAGAAATATTTGAACGTGATGGTTATACCCTAATTGGATGGAATACTAAAAGTGATGGTAGTGGGGTAAGTATTGGATTAGGAAGCAGAGTTGAACCAAATGAAGGATTAGTTTTGTATGCTCAGTGGAGTAAGTGGACTGATTCTGATAAATTTCAGTATGAGGCTAATGGAGAAAATGTAACTATTACTGGATATACTGGAGATGAAAAAATATTAACAATTCCTGAATTGATTGATGGAAAAAGTGTAATTTTTATTGCAAAGGGTGCTTTTGCAGGGTGTACTGCCGATACAGTAATTTTACCCAAAACCATACAAAAAATAGATTCTAATGCTTTTACAGGGGCAAGTTTAAAAACATTATATATGTTTGACAACATTCGTTCTGTAAGTGATTATTCTTTTGAGGATTGTAAGCAATTGTCAACTTTACATTTAAATGCAGTTGAAGCACCAGTTTATAGTGGCAATTATTTTGATACGTTTAATGATAAATATGACAGACTAGTAAGTTTGAAGGATAAGAAGAAAATTGTATTATTTTCGGGTTCATCTACCAGATTTGGTTATAATAGTAAAAAAATTGATGAAGCTTTTGGTGATTATGAAGTAGTAAATATGGGAGTGTTTGCGTATACAAATGCTTTACCACAGTTATTACTTATTTTAAATAATATGAATGAGGGGGATATTCTTTTGGATTCTCCAGAATTTGATGCTGCAAAAAGGCAATTTTGTACAACTAAGGATTTAGATGAGTCTTTCTTTTGTATGATGGAGTCAAATTATGACACTGTTACTGAACTTGATCTTCAAATGGTACAAAAGGTGTTTTCTTCGCTTAACACATATCTTGATATAAAGGAAGGAATGACGCCAAAAAGATATGATATATCTGCAAGTGATTATGATGAAGATGGTAATCGACTGCAGGAAAAATCTTATAATGAATATGGTGATTATATTGTTTTCAGAGAAAATTCTTTAAGCGAAGAGCCTATATACGGCTTGGGAGTAGAGTATACTGTTACTGCTTTTCCAAAGGATTACTATATTGATACTGTTAATGAAATGTATCAGAAATTTTTAGATAAAGGAGTTAAGGTATTCTTTACCTATTCTCCACGTAATAGATTAGCCATATCTGAAAATAGTACGCCAGACGAGAGGGCAAAATTAGATGCATATCTTAGAGAACAGCTAATCATTCCGGTTATTTCCTATATTGAGGATTCACTTGTTTCGGGAATTTATCTTTATGGAACAGATAATCATCTCTCAACAGAAGGTGTTGAAATTAGAACGGATAAGATAATAGAAGAACTTAAGAATGCATTGGAAGAATATTAAGAAAATAGGAAAATTTCATAGATTCATATTATGAGGTGTGTTTATCGGACACAAAAGTTTTTATAATGAGAATCAGATAAGAGAAAAACTCTTTCTGGTTCTCTTTTTTAGGTGGATTAGGTGTTGGAGTGACGATAATATGGTACTGGGTAAGAAAATTTATATTGCGTGTCAAAGGATGCAGAAAATGCTGTGCGATATGTGAGTACTATGAAAAGTGTAAAGATGATGTAACTTTAAGATAAGGAGGTGCCTATGAATACAGATTCACTTTATTATATTATGGATTACAGCAGCAACTATTATAGAGTAGATAAGGCAGATCAATTAGTTGTGGCGGCAAGTGAAGATGAAGCAACTGTGTTTACATTTTCACAGGCAAATAGCAGGATATGTGTTGGAAAGAAAGCTTCATTTTATTGTATGATACCTATTGAAGATGAGGGTAATAGAGGAAAGCTTTGTGAAATGAATAATGAATATATGAAAGTTCCAGATGAGGATATAATTAAAGAGCATGACGGAACTTATGAGCATATTTTATCATTAAAAGAATTAACATACGATGAGATTCAGGAACCAATTGTGAAAAATGGATATACCTATGATTTATCAGAGATGGATTGGGTTGAGTATCTTACACATTTTATTTACGTTGCGTCTACAGTCAAAAATTATAGAGATGAACTGACAAAGAAACATTCAGATATAGACCAGAAAATATGTGATATTTTGCACTATATCGAATTGTGTGAAACGAATAGTGCTGAAGCAGTCGACTTGGTTGAATTATTGAGGGTGTGCCATGAAAACCGTAGGAACATAAAAGATGAATTGACACGTACGGAATATTTTCAAAGTAATTTTGGTAACAGCGCAAATGTGGCTAAGGCAAATCAGGCGCTAAAGAGTATTAAAGGTCTTGAAACAAGAAAGTACAAACCTAGGAAGTATGATGAATTATTTGAAAATGCTATTAAGAAAGATAGACCAATAGCTAAATCGGATGTGAATGTTATTAATGCTGGTTTTGAAAATAAGAAAATTAACTACAGTCTGGTAAGAACAGTAAGAGACAGAGGGGATGAAAATATTATGGCAGAAGAGAAGAAATATACTCCATACGATGGAAAAGAGAACAATTGGATTGCTTTTGCAAAAGAACAAGCAGAATTTTACCGAAATGCCGGTCAGTATATAAAAAATCTTCAGATTACTATCTGTGAGATTGATCAGGAAATTGAAGGTATATTGCAAGAAACAGAAGATGCGAATTTTAACGTAACACAAGGATACAAGGTCTATAAACGACTTAAGGAATTACGTCTTGAAAAAAAGAAAATAGAACAGGAACTAAAATGTATGCATGCACTAACTGATTACATAGATTGCGATGCTCTAGCAGATGCCTGTGAAATGAACCTTACAGAGGTTGAACAGATTATGCAGGTTGATGATGAAAATGTTGATATGCAAGAAGTTTGTGATGAAGAAGAACAGACAGCTGTAATTAAAGAATTTCATGATATGGTTGGTTAAGGAGGAGATGAACATTATGAAAAATACGGAGTTACTTAGAAAGATTTATTATGAGAACAGGATGATTAATAGGAATATACAAAGGTTAGCAAATATTGGTCTTATAGGACTGTTTTCAAAAGTTGCAAAGGATGCCATAGCAGAGGATGACAAGGAAGGGAAATCGCTTGTTATAGCTGGAATAATATTGATTACTCTTTCAGAGATTGTACTTACGATAGGTGGACTAATGGATTATAAAAAGTCAAAAATAGAAGAGGAAGAGGTATAGTTATTAGATCTTTTGTTATATAGATAAATTTTATAACACATTATAAAATTTATCTATTTTTTTTATTTCTAAAGTTATGTTATAGTAACATACATAAAATAAAACATACTATTTTGATGGGAAAGACATGAATAATAAAGGGGAGTGATTATATGAGTCAAAAAATTACATTTCCAGATGCGAAAACATATCGGTTTAAGCAAAAACAACCGATTGATAGTGAAGAATATCTTAAAACAGCCCTTGCGGTTGAGAAAACACTTCGAAAGTATAGAACAGAGGTTTCGGATGGAATATATTGGAAGAAAAAAGGTGCAACATGGAGTGAAGTAAAAGAAGACGAAGTGGACTTAACTTTTTATAGTGGTGTGTCTGGAATACTATATTTTTACTTGAAATTGTATGAGGTAACAGAGCAGGAAGATTTTTTAAAGGAACTTAAACTTGGTACGAAGTATTTAGCATTACACTGGAAAGATTTTTTTGAACAGTCACCTATTTTTGGAATGACAGTGGTAAATGATGGTTTGTATATGGGTGTTGGAGGCATAGGTCTTGTGCTGGGGGAGATTTACAAGTCTATTGGTGATGAATATGCAAAACGTGGTGCACTGCAGATTAATCAGTATTATAAGGATAACAAAAAAGAAGATGAAAATGGTATTTACTGGGCAGACTTTACAGCTATGGCAATGGATGGAGGAGTAATTCTATTATTGCTACAGCAGTATGAGATTTTTAAGGATGAAGAGACAAAGCAACTTATTGAGATAGCAGCTAAAAGATATGTGAAAAAAGGAATTATCCATGAAGAAGGAATTGAATATAATGGTTGGCCAGGACCTGGAACGAGACCTAATTATGAATTTGGAACATCTGGTTCAGGATATCTGCTCACATTACTTTATGACTTATTTGGAGAAGATGCATATCTTGAAACAGCAAAAAAGTGTGCTGAGTACATTAAATCTATTAAGATTGATCAGAAGAAAGGATATTTGCATCCATATGATACTACAGAAGAAAATCCTATATTTTTCCTTAGCTCATGTCATGGATGTGGTGGTAACTCTAAACTATATTACAAGTTGTATCAGATAACAGGTGATGAAAAATATTTACATGAAATAGAAGCTATGGTTGATGGGATAGAATCAGTTGGTGCGCCTGAAGTAACCTCAGCAGGATTTTGGAATACATTATGTTTTTGCTGTGGGCATGCTGGACTTGTTCAGTATTTTATTGGATTATATACATCACTTAAAGATGAGAGATACTTGGAATTAGCAAGAAGAACAGCAAGAATATTGCTTGGAGAAGCTGAAGTGGAGAATGATGGTTCAGTAAAATGGTCAATGGCATTTTGGAGAATAAAACCTAATTATCTTACTGTTGATTTAGGATATTATGATGGAATATCTGGTATAGGTTCTGCACTATTACAGGCATATCAGATTGAACAGGGAAATTTTAAATGGAATCGTTTATTAGATGATCCATTTGTAAGTGAAAAAATTTAAATAGAGGAGTGATTTGTATGAATAACAAGAAGGGTTCATGGTGGGCATTTTTACCAATATTAGTTTTTTTAGGAATATACATAGGTGCAGGTTTGTATTATCAGTCGAAGGGTGTTGAGTTTGCGTTCTATCAGTTCCCTCCATTTGGAGCTGTTTTGGTAGCTACAATTGTTGCATTTTTGATAGGTGGAGGAAAATTTGCTGATAAATTCCAGGTTTTTGCATCGGGTATAGGAAATAATGGTGTTGCAACTATGTTAATGGTGTACATATTAGCAGGCGCATTTTCTGGTGTTGCAGCTGCAATGGGTGGACGTGATGCAACTGTTAATCTTGGCTTATCTATTGTACCGGCTCAATTCCTTGCAGCAGGAGTATTCCTTATTGCAGCATTTATGGGTACTGCAATAGGTACGTCAATTGGTACAATAAGTGCAATTGCTCCAATTGCAGTTGGCGTAGCCTCTAAAGGTGGACTAAATGTAGGAATTGTTATAGGTGCATGTGTAGGTGGAGCTATGTTTGGTGACAATCTATCAATGATTAGTGATACAACAATTGCAGCAACTAATACACAGGGAGTTCAGCTTAAGGATAAATTTAGAGTCAATTTATTTATTGCGTTACCTGCGGCCATTACTACTTTAATTTTACTTCTTATATTTGGAAGACCAGAAACAGTAGTTCCAATTGAAGATTTGAGTTTTGATATTGTAAAGGTTATTCCATATTTATTAGTATTTGTTTTAGCAATTATTGGTGTAAATGTATTTACAGTTTTAGTTATAGGGATTTTTACTGCATCTATAATAGGTGTTGCCACATCTTCATTTACAGTTTCTGAAGCAGCATCATCAATGTATGCAGGTGTTACAGGAATGGATGAAGTATTCTATCTTACAATGATAATGGCTGGTGTAGCTGCATTGGTTCAATATTATGGTGGAGTTACATGGCTTCTTTCTAAATTGGACCGATCAGTAAAGAATGCAAAATCAGCTCAGCTCATTATTGGAGCTATGTCAGCTTTATTAGACCTTGCAACAGCCACAAATACTGTAGCTATTATTTTAAGTGGTGATTTGGCAAAGAATATCAGTAAGAAGTACAAAATTGATCCAAGAAGAACAGCATCATTATTGGACATTTTCAGCTGCGTATTTCAGGGATTACTTCCATATAGTGGACAGTTACTTTTATCAACAGGCTTTGCTTTGGCTGCAGGATATAACGTAAGTGCTGTAAGCTTTATTCCATATATATGGTATAGTTTTCTACTTGCACTCTTTGGAATTCTTTCGATATTTGTTCCTTTTGCCGATGGATATATTAAGAAACACCCATGGAATTGGGATGAGAATAGGGAAGAGAGTGTAGTAGGAGGAAGAGAATTAGAGGCTGATCTTGGAGTTGAAATATAAAATAGATAAGGAATGCGTAGGGAAAATAGTAAATAATTAAATGAAATGTTACAGAAACAATATTATATTTCTTGATAAAGATAATAAAAAGTAAGAAGTTTGGGTAAAATTGAATAGATTGCAAAATAGTTATAAAGTTATGGCGAAATCATTGAATATCGATTTCGCCATTTTGCATTTTATATTTTTAACTACGAGTTAAATGACAACTTACAGTTATAGAGTTATTATTAAAAAAGGTAAGTAACGTAAATTGTGATATACGGAGAATGTAGGAGAAATATCAGAAAAGTTATGAAATTAGCTGAAGGGTAACTTAGTAGATTAGGATTAAGTACAAGCAAAAGAAGCATTTGAAAATGCTACTAAAGAAATAACTTATCGTTATAGATGTAAAGTTATAAATGAACGTCATAAGCAATATATTGATGCAATGTAAGCGCTAAATAATAAGGTGTCTAGAAATACCACCTAATAACTGAAATAATG
>CAYOMP010000032.1:11288-24738 GCA_964405075.1 uncultured Lachnospiraceae bacterium | reverse complement strand
ATACAGATTGACGAAGCGGCATTGCGAGAAAAAATTCCACTACGCAAATCCGATTGGTACACGGAATATCTTGATTTTGCAATTCCAGCTTTCCGCCTAACGCATAGTGGTGTGAAACCGGAAACCCAGATACATACCCATATGTGCTACAGTGAATTTACGGATATTATTCCGGCAATTGATGATATGGATGCGGATGTGATTACCTTTGAGGCATCACGTTCGGATTTGCAGATTCTGGATTTTTTAAAGGAAAACCATTTTGAGACAGAAGTGGGACCAGGTGTATATGACATTCATTCTCCAAGAGTTCCTTCTGTGGAAGAAATTGTAAAGGTGTTAGAAATCATGCTTACAAAAGTCGAAGGGGAGAAAATGTGGGTAAATCCTGACTGCGGCTTAAAAACCAGAGGGGTTCTGGAAACAGATGCAAGCCTTCGCAATATGGTAGAGGCGGCAAAGTATATTAGAGACAAAAAGGCAAGTGAAAGATAATCAGAAAACGGAGAAAAATATTAAGAGTAAGTTACAGACACCTTTTCGATATGATTTTGTGGGAAGTTTTTAAGACTGTAGGTACTTAAAGATGTAAAGGCGCATTCCTTTGTTGAGTATTTCAAATTTTTGAAGGGGTTTAAAGATGTCTGGAAAAGTTAGAAAGATATTTGTTATATGATGAGGAGTCTGGCAAGCAGACTCTTTACTATGAGAAATATTATCAATATTATTTGAAGATTTTATAAAATTAAGTGATATAATGAGTTAGGTAGAACTAACGAATTACTATTGAGGCGAAGGATATCGGAAAATCAAGACTTTTAAATGCATATTTTGTTGCGCTAAATCAAGGAACTCAATACTCAGCAGAAGAAAGCTATCAGTTGTTTTAAACTGGATTGTCCGAGAGTCATCTGTTTCAAATTGTGGTAGGTAATGCAAATGCTTACCTTGACTGAAAAAAACTGTCAGTGGGATACTTATGGGCGAAGCGGCCCCATAAAAGTCTTGGAAAATATATGAAGGATTTATTGATAAATTTGGTCAAAATTTTATAAAAGAGAGGAAAATTATTATGACAAAATCAGCAAAAGAATTGAAAGAGATGACATTGAAAGAGTTTGAAAAGGCAGCAGAACAATTTGATAATGATGATCCCAGTGTGTATAATTTGTGCCGCAAGGATTATCCGGATATACTTGCGGAACTGGAAAAAGAGGAGTTCACAGATATTTTAGATGCTGGCTGTGGAACTGGTGCAGTGATCTCGCTGTTGGCGGAAAAGTATCCCGAAAAGCATTATATGGGAATTGATTTGTCACCAAAGATGATTGAGGTTGCTTCCACGAAGAAAGTGAAAAATGCGGAATTCATTTGTGGTGATTGTGAGAATCTGCCCTTTGAGGATAATTCTTTTGATGCGATAACTTGCTCCATGAGTTTCCACCATTATCCTCATCCTGTAGATTTTTTTAGAAGTTGTAAAAGGGTACTCCGCCCGGGTGGACGATTAATCATCCGTGACATGACAGCGAACCCAATTTTGTTGAGATTAATTAACTCGGTTGAGATACCGTTGATTCATTTGTTGGGAAAAGGGGATGTTGCCTGCTATGGAAAGAAGGATTTTGAAAGATTCTGTCAGGAATCCGGACTCAAACTGGAACTGTTTGAACACCGGAAAGGAGTTCGGTTACATAGTGTTATGAGGAAAGAAATAAATATACGGTAGAAGAACGAATGAAAATAATATTGATTTTGTAATTAATCCATATGCCAGCATTGTTTTACTGAAACGAAAGGCTACGAAGGATATCACCAATTTGGATTTTTTACTGATATATAAGGAGATGGTGTAAGTGACAAAGAATAAAAGTGTTGTAGCAGTTATATATGCACTGTTGGCTGCTGTATTTTATGCAATAAATACGCCTTTTTCAAAAATTTTGCTTAATGATGTGCCAGCCACATTCATGGCTGCGTTTCTATATATAGGTGCAGGTTTTGGCGTAGGAATCATGTATTTATTTCACATAAAGAAGGAAGACAGAACAGAGAGACTTACAAAAAAAGATTTGCCATATACAATCAGCATGATAATTTTGGATATGCTGGCTCCGATATTCCTTATGATTGGTATCAACATTGGTTCTGCATCAAATGCATCTTTACTTGGAAATTTTGAAATTGTTGTAACAACAGTTATAGCGCTTTTGATTTTTAAGGAATCTGTATCAAGAGAACTTTGGATTGCGATAGCCTTTATTACTCTTTCAAGTATTATTCTTTCATTTGAAGGAAGTGTAAGTTTACAATTTTCTTATGGCTCACTATTTGTTATTTTAGCAACATCGTGTTGGGGATTGGAGAATAATTGCACGAGAAAAATTTCTGATAAGAGTACCTATGAGATTGTTGTATTGAAAGGTGTTTTTTCGGGTGGAGGTTCTTTTCTGGTAGCAATGGTTAAAGGAGAGCTACTTCCAGATGTAAAATATATTCTATCTGCAATGATATTAGGATTTGTAGCATATGGGCTTAGTATTTTTCTTTATATTAGAGCTCAAAGAGATTTGGGTGCATCTAAGACAAGTGCTTATTATGCGATTGCACCATTTATAGGGGCATTTCTTGCGTTTGTTGTTAATGGAGAGAGAATTCTATGGGGATATTTTGTAGCCATGGTATTTATGCTGATAGGAAGTGCCTTTGTAGTATACGATACTATGGTAAATTATCATACTCATGAACATTT
Organism: uncultured Lachnospiraceae bacterium; assembly: GCA_964405075.1. GTDB lineage: Bacteria > Bacillota > Clostridia > Lachnospirales > Lachnospiraceae > CAYOMP01. The sequence goes on along the minus strand of CAYOMP010000032.1, from coordinate 21,986 downwards.
TCATGCGATTAGACATACTCATGATGGCACCACACATACTCATATAATTACGCATGAACATAAGCATAATCATTTCGTGGAATCAAAAGAACATAAGCATAATCATAAGGATTTTATGAACAGTGAAAGACATAGATTAGCACATATTACAGGGATGTAAGAAATTGAGATTTCTCCAAAGAAAGAACCAAGTCCATTGACAAAACAGGCTTTGGTGTTGCATTTTTTCCGTAAGGTATAAGAGAGAAAATCGCCAATCATCCGGAATCGCCTAAGTACAAGCAGATAATTGCTCACATACTTCTGTCATTTTTTGCTATGATGTTTTGACTGGATTTATTATTAATTGATGCGACTTATTATTTATCCGTTTTTATGCTTTATCTTTGCAGGGATATTAAGGATACTGTAAATTTATGAGATGTATCTTTTGGGGTATTGAAAGGATCTGGCAGGAAAGAATGGATGAGAAGGTAAGTATTCTTGCTAATGTATGCATTACAAAAACTGTTGGAGGACGCAGATGGAAAAGTTGAATGAGCTGGATGGGATATCAATAAAGGTAAGCTTGGAGGATAAAGTGGATGTAATTTACTAGGAACATTCTATAGATAAGGATTAAAAAAATATAATTTGTCGAGTTAATTCTTTGTTTGTGTATTAATATAGACTTTTCTTTGACAACACAGACACATTTACTATTTTGATATTAATTTAAATTGAATCAGAACAATGCATTCAGAACCCTCTTTCGCTTGGTCTCGCTTGCTTACGTTACATAAGATTCTTGCTGCACATAGGTTTGCAAGAATCAAGTAACGAGTAGCTCGCACAGTTCTTCATTGCATTTATTCTGATTCTTTTAAATTAATGATAATATTATATGTTGTTGTGTCTATGTTAGAAAAGAAAAGTCTATATTTATATTTCCCAAAACAATTCTACAACTTATAATTTTGACTTACATCAATTCTATAAATGTGATAGAATATCAAAGGATAAAAATTAACATAAACGACACATGTGGTGTGCAACACGTAAATCTGATCACGGTAAATATGTAATTTATAGAGATAAAAATATCCGTCAGATACGTAATTGCCCCATATGTGTCTTTTTGTTTACGCGAGCAACGAGAAAATTATGTTTACATAGGTTTTCGACGAGTGCCGCGAAACTAACGAAACTCGCAAAGCGTGTTTCTCATTTGAAAAGGAGGAGAAATTAATATGCCAAGAAATCAATTTCAGAGGATGGTGTTTGCCTTCCTCACAGTATTAGTAACCGTACATGGATATGTGTTTTACAGTCTTTATGTTGTTAATGGAAACACTTTGATGCAGATAAATGATGCAGATAGTGTGCTTCATGCAATTAATGCTCAAGGTGGGGTGTATATGTTTGGAAACATGCTTCCCATATGGTCAGTTATACTTATAGAGTTTTGCTGTGCATATACGCTTGAATGTGTAATAGGAAGTCCGTTTTCATTTAAAATGGCTTGTAAGATGTTTGATCCAAAGAAAAACCACCCTATGATATTCGAAACGGTTATAATTAGTTGTACAGTACTCATTATGTGTCCGTTAATGAGCTTTTTAGCTGCATGGATGTATTATCCATACTATGCAGGATTTAATTTTTTCACACTCTTTGCGAATTGGATAAAGTTAGTGTGTTTAAATTTCCCCTTTGCTTTCTTTTCTCAAATTTTTTTCATTCAGCCTTTGGTGAGATGGGTATTTGGAAAAATTTTTGCAAAGGATATTGCTGCCCGTAACTCGAACGAATTGCCAGAATGTCCGTAGAATGAGTAGGAAGCGATTGCAGACACTTTTAGAAGAATGGATGAAATTCAAGAAAAAAATGTGGATTTGAAAGGACAATAATTCTAATTAGACAAAATCGTTACTTAATGGCTTTGACAGGCTATTGTGTAGCGATTTTGTTTATTTTCAATTTGTTAAAATGAAAATGAGGTTAAAATTTTGAGCATACATATCACGAACATAGTAACAAACGGCCGCAATTTAGGTAACATATTTTTTTCTGGTATTTTTACCGGAATTTTGTTGACAAGCATATGACAACAAGGTCCAATTGACCTTTTTTAGTTTTTAGAACATTTTATCAGAACAGATAAGGAAATATAGGGTTTCCTTCTGGATTGTTGCTTCTTGATTAATATATGATTTATGTTATAATAAAACAATGATATATAACAGTGATATATAACGCTGTTTTTTAACAGAAAGGAGCTTTGTTATGCCTCCAAAGCCAAAATATACAAGAGAAGAAGTTATAAAAGTTGTATTGGAAATGACCAGAGAAATGGGGTTTGAGTCTGTAACTGCAAGAGAGATTGGGAAAAGACTTGGAATGTCTGCTACACCTGTTTTTACATTATTTAAAAATATGGATGAAGTAAAGCAGGAAGTAAGAAAGCTTGCAATGCAAGAGTTTGAAGGATATGTTTCAGACGCAGTAAATTATACACCTGCATTTAAGCAGTTTGGAATGAAGATGATTGAATTTGCCACAAAGGAACCAAAACTTTTTAGAATTTTGTATATGCAAGAGAATGAAGAATGTAATACCTTTGATGATATGTTAAATGGACTTGGGGAAACTGTTGATGTTTGCATAGAGGTGCTTAAAAAGGATTACGACTTAACAGAGGAAGAAGCAAGGGTACTGTTTGAACAGGTTTGGATTCATACATTTTCACTTTGTGTATTTGCAGCAAATAAAATTTGTCAGTTTTCAAAGGAGCATATTTCACAACTGTTAACTATGGAATTTCAAGGAGAACTTAGCATAATTAAATCAGGACAATATAAGGAAAATTTTGGGGGAATAATAGAAAAGAAATAGTGGGTTATGAAATTGTAAAAGGGGTTGATAGAGTTAACTAAAGTGTGAAAATGGAACAGGATAAAGGGTTTTGCTAAGGAGAAGAATATTTTTTATGGAGGTTTGATAAAAATGAATAGTGTATTGATAAAGAATGAAGAAAGTGCAAATGTAATAGCAGCAAAGGTAATGAGGATTACATTTCTTGTATTTACTTTGATTTATATATTAAATGTTGTTGGAATATTTGTTGTTCCTACAAAGGTTATGACTGTTGCTTATATTGTAGGCTCTTTGATTTTGTGGTTTCCTACTCTGATGATAAAATTAGGAAACAAAAGTGCAGCATACATGAAATATGTAAATGTTGTCAGTTCATCAATATTTGTTTTGTTAATTACTACGACACTTACATATCATGCACCAATTATTTATATATATGGTATAGCAATTGCAAGCTTGTATTTTTCTATGAGGCTGAATGTTTTTGCTACAGTGTTGGCAGTATTGGCGGCATCACTTGGACAGTTATTGGGATTTGGTTTGAATACTTTACCAGATTTGAATTTTATGACATTACAGAAAGTGTTAATATTTGCAATTGTGCCAAGAGCATTTTCTATTATAAGTATAGCAGCTATTTTTACTATGTTATGTTCAAGAACTGCAGATATGTTGGGGAATCTGATGGGAGCAGAAGAACAAAAGGAAATGTTTGAAAAAATGAGCAGACTTAGACAGCAAAACCATATGGTATCAGTTCAGCTTCAAAATCTTGTAGAGGAATTGGCAGGTATGTCGCAACAATCTAACGCTACAAATCAGCAAATTGCTGCAGAAACCGAAGAAATTATGCGTGGAACAAGGGAAAATGCAGAGCAGATTACTAATATCAATGGAAGCTTGGATGATATTACTAATCAGATGGATCATTTGGAAAATATGAGTAATGCACTTGCAGAGGCGGCAACAAGAATAAAGCAGCTTTCAGAAAAAAATCAGAATACTATGGATATGGCTACTGACAGTATGGTACAGATTTCAGATAGTGCTAAAGAAAGTATGAGTATTATTCAGACATTAGGAGAAGAATCAAAGGAAATTGTAGGAATAATTCAAACTATTACAGAAATTTCTACTCAGACAAAACTATTAGCGTTAAATGCAACTATAGAGGCTGCAAGAGCCGGCGAACAGGGAAAAGGATTTGCTGTTGTAGCAGGAGAGATTCAAAAGTTGTCTGAACAGACGCAGGTGGCAGTAAATGATATTGAACGAATTATTCATGAGGTTGTGAAAAATACAGAGCAGTCAGTAGTAGCTATGGAATGTAGTACAAATTTGACAGAAAATGGATTAGCGCAGATTAAAGAAGCGGAGGAGTCAACCAATATTATTACTGTATCCAACGAAGAAATGTCAAAGCAAATTGACCAGTTAGACATAATTGCAAAACAGATACTTGACAGTGGAAAGCAAGTAGCAGATGCGATGCATTTTGTACATAAGAATACTGACTTGAACCTAAATGCAGTAGAGCAGGTAACGTCTGCCACATTAGAAAGCAGCAAGGGAACAGAAAAGCTTGTAGAAATGGTAACACGGATACAGGAGATGGCAGAGCAATTGGCAGAAGAATAATAAATTGGTTTCGGATGTTATGGGCTTTGATTTTGTATAATGCTGTGCAAAAGTTATGATTTATTGCTTAACCCATTAAATCTAAGTTGATGTCTATTAATTTAGATTTAATGGGTTGAATATTTTTTAAGGAGGAACATATGGCAATAGCAAATATAAGAGTTACTTTTGAGTGTGGAGTTGAGAAGATATGGGAAACTGTAACGTCACTTGAGAATTATTCATGGAGAAGTGATATAAGCAAAATTGCAGTTCTAAATGAAAAACAATTTATTGAGTATACAAAGGAAGGCTATGCTACTACCTTTATGGTTACAGCGATAGAGCCTTATAAACGTTGGGAATTTGATATGGAAAATGATAATATGAAAGGTCATTGGACAGGTATTTTTTCAGAAAAGAATGGGATAACAGAAATTGACTTTACAGAAAATGTAGTTGCAAAAAAAATGTTTTTGAAACCCTTTGTTAAGTTATATTTGAAAAAACAACAGTCAACATATATTGCAGATTTAAAAAAGGCGTTAAGCTAAAGAAAATGTTAAATGTGGATTTTGTAAATATAGTCATAAGAAAGAAGTTGATACTATTTTGGAAAATAGTAATGCAAGTCTACGGAGCGTTTATATGATTTTGGCTACAGGCATTGTATAATGTTGCCAGGAGGTAAATGTATATGAATCAGGAAAAAGTAGGCGGAGTAATCCGCAGTTTAAGAAAAAATAAACATTTAACACAACAACAATTAGCAGACAAAATGAATATAAGCGATAAGGCAGTTTCAAAGTGGGAAAGAGGTATGGGGGCTCCGGATTTGTCCTTGATTCCAAAGCTGTCTTCTATTTTAGAGGTTGATTTGGAAGCTCTTTTGACAGGAGAGTTGTGTCCTAATGAGCCAATAGTTGGAAATATGAAAAAAATGAAATTTTATGTATGTCCGGAATGTGGCAATTTATTGACGGCTACTGGAAAAGCACAAGTAAGCTGTTGTGGGAAAAAGTTAGAACCGCTTCCTTTGAAAAAGGCTACAGAGTCTGAAAAATTATGCGTAAGTCAAATAGAGCATGAATACTTCGTTTCATCATCGCACCAGATGACAAGGGAACATTATATTGCATTTGTGGCATTTTTAACAGGTGATACATTAATCTTACAAAAGAAATATCCGGAATGGGATTTGGAAACACGTATTCCATTTTTTTCTCATGGAATGCTCCTTTGGTATTGTACCCAGCATGGATTATTCTATCAGATGATTTAGTTGGATGAAAGGAGTGGGAAAATGAAATTTACACCTATTGATTTAAATGGATGGCCACGTAGTCAAATGTTTTATTACTTTACAAAGATGGCTCCAACAGGATATTCACTTACCAGTAATATTGATGTGACAAAGCTTAAGCAGGTAATTAAAAATGCTGATATGAAATTTTTTCCGGCGTATTTATGGCTTGTGACTAAAAATTTGAATCGTCAGATTGAATTTAAGGTAGCAGAAAAGGAAGAAGTGGTGGGATATTATGATACATTAACACCATTGTACGCCTCATTTCATAAAGACGATTGTACGTTTTCTTTAATGTGGACAGAGTATAGTGATAGCTTTTTAACATTTTATAATGCATATTTGGATAACCAGAAGCAGTATGGAGAAAATCATGGAGTACTTTGTCAGTCTCAGATACCACCTCCACCTAATGCGTATACTGTTTCTTGCATTCCTTGGGTTAGTTTTGAGCATTTTGCTGTTCATAGTTATGAGAATAAGCCATATTATTTCCCGTCAGTAGAAGCAGGAAAATTTTTTGAAAAAGATGGCAAAACATTTATGCCTCTTTCTATGACATGTCATCATGCTACAACAGATGGATATCATGTGAATAGATTTTTAGAGGATTTACAACAGGATATGGATAGCTTTGAGCAGTATTTGAATATATAGTAGGTAGTAATAAATGTAAATAAACATTTGTAATTCGCGACATGAAATTTGTAAGTCCTTTGTTCTGGATATGGGTTGACAAAAATGAAAATTAGAGTTAAGATAGTTTAAAATCAAACTGTTTAAAAGTAAACTTAAATTTAAAAAGATATAACAACCATTATTTTATTGGGAAAAACCAAAACATACAGGAACAGGTGTAGAATGTTGGAAGAAAGAATTGAAATTTTGTTACGAGGCAGTCAGTACAAGAAGTTAAGAGAGTGCGAATTATCAGATATTAGAAAGTATTATGATTTAAAAAGGATAGAGGTTGAGATATTATATTTTTTATCTAAAGCAGGTGATAATAATACTTCAGCAGATATATGTCAGCGTTTAAAAGCAAATAAGGGGCAGGTTTCTCAAGCAGTAGAGAACCTTTGGAAGCGTAAGTATTTAATAGCTGTCCATGACACTTCGGATCGTAGATATATTCATTATTGTATTTCAAAAGAGGCTAAAGAAATCGTTGATGAAATAGCAAGAAAATGGAACGATTTAAACCGAGAATTGTTTATGGGTGTTACTGATGAAGAAATGGAAGAACTGAAGAGGATTGCCGGTAAAATTGGAAAAAATATGGAGAGAATTATAAATCAAGGAAAATAGAATTCTTCAGTTCAAATATTCATTTTGTAATTAGAAAAACGGGGTTTAAATTAAGTTAAAAAAGATAAATGTAGTTACAGATATCTTTTTTTTAACCAAATAGTTTAAAAGTAAACAGTTTAAAAATAAAGAATTATAAGCGAGTTTTAGATGAAAAATTTGTATATATTCTCGCAAATCATAAATACAAGTGTTTTTGTTTCATATTCTGTGGAGCAATTTTTTTTAAGAAACATCTAGCACTCAAGTAACGAGAGTGCTAACAAAAAAAGAAAGGAAGGTATATGTATGAGCAATAAAATTATTGGGAAAAAGTTAAAGAAATTAAGAATGGAAGCAAAGTATAGTTGTCAAGAGGTAGCACGCTACTTTAACAATAATGTAGAAACTATTGAAATGTGGGAAAAGGGTGAATTACAGCCTAATGTGGAGCAAATATTAATTCTAAGTTATTTGTATGGTATCAGCATAGATGAGATTATGTCAGAGATAAATCCCATAGAAGTTATTCCAGAGGAACTTCAGGATGAGTATAGACATGAGGCGTTAGTTAATCGTATTTGTAGAAAAAGTTGTGTATTGTAGAAAAGGAAGTGAAATATTATGTCCAAAAAGGAAGAGTTGAGAAGACTATGTAAAGAGATTAATGTTCCTGAATATATTGTATTACATAACATATCCACAGCTGGCGAAATATCTGAAATTAATCCAGGAAGGACATATTTGCAAGAATTAGCTGATAAAATGCAGCTTTCAATAAGACAGACTGCAAAAATGGTAGGAGAATTAAAGGATAGAGGACTATTATTATGGTCACATGATGGTAATGGTAGTGAAGGAACATATGTAACAATTACGGAAATGGGACAGAGTATCCTTGAGGAACAGGAAAACATTTTGAGGAACTACTATGGACGTGTCGTTAAGAAATATGGCAAAGAGAATTTTGTATTACTTCTACAATTGATGAAACAATTGGAGAATGTTATGCACAGTGAGATAGAAAGGACGCAGATACAAGATGGATACGATAAACTTTGTGAATGAGTATGCAAAAAAGAAAGAAGATATTTGTAGAATAAATGACAGTATTGCACCAAGGCTGTATGAGGAATATGATGTTAAGCAAGGATTGCGTGATGAGAAGGGAAATGGTGTGCTTACAGGTCTTACTAATATTTCAAAGATTGTTTCTTCACGAAATATTGGTGGCAGAAAAGTACCTTGTGATGGAGAACTGTGGTATCGCGGATATAGAGTGGAAGAGTTGATAAATAGTTTGGAAAGTGAAGAACTTGGTTTTGAAAAAATTGCATATTTATTGCTGATGGGAGAATTACCGTCTAAAGAAGAGCAGAAGGAATTTACGCAGTTGATTGGAAAGTGTCGTATATTGCCAACAAATTTTACAAGAGACGTAATTATGAAAGCTCCTTCAGAAGATATTATGAACTCTATGACGAGAAGTATTCTGACATTGGCTTCTTATGACGAAAATATAAAAGAAGCTAGTGTAAGCAATTCACTTAGACAGTGCATACAGCTTATTAGCCAATTTCCATTATTGGCGGTATATGGTTATAATGCTTACAATCATTATGAAAATGAAGAAAGTATGTTTATTCATAATCCGGATTCAAATCTTTCTACAGCAGAAAATCTGTTGATGATGTTACGTCAGGATAAGAAATTTACGCCTGTAGAAGCAAAGGTTTTGGATACTGCATTAATTTTACATATGGAACATGGTGGTGGCAATAATTCTACTTTTACAACAAGAGTTGTTACGTCGTCAGGCTCTGATACTTATTCAACAATGGCGGCTGCCATGTCTTCCTTAAAAGGTCCAAAGCATGGTGGAGCCAATATTAAGGTTATGGAGATGATTAAGGACATTAAAGAGCATGTTCGTGATGTGGAGGATAAAGAAGAAATAGAATATTATTTGGAAAGAATACTGGAAGGGGAAGCTTTTGACAAAAAAGGATTAATTTATGGAATGGGGCATGCAGTATATTCATTGTCTGATCCTAGAGAACGTATTTTTAAAGGATATGTAGAAAAGCTGGCAATTGAAAAGAATAGGGAGAAAGACTTAACTTTATACAACACGATAGAAGAAATAGCCCCTGTGTTGATTGCACAAAAACGACATATACAAAAAGGTGTAAGTCCTAATGTTGATTTTTACAGTGGGTTTGTTTATGAAATGTTGGGAATACCAATGGAATTGTATACTGCAATTTTTTCAATTGCACGAATTGTTGGTTGGAGTGCACATCGTATAGAAGAGATGATAACTGCTGATAAAATCATTCGTCCGGCGTATATGAGCGTTATGGCAGAGAGGATAGATTAGGATAGTGGCATTGAAAACGCTATGTTTGTATAAGTATTTGAATAATGAATTAGGAAAAATTGATATAGTCTGTTTATTTCTTTGTTTTGCAGCAGGATGGGGGGCTCAGTAGTAGGATAAGTAAAAGAAGTGGTATTTTAATTGACAGTATTCGAGAAAAGGGGAGCCAATATACATATAGCAGGGATGAATTATATGGATTAGAACATTAAAATATATAATGCATATAATATATAAAAATAATATCAGGTATTATATGAACCATCATTATTTTGGAAAGCAAACAGATTTTGGTTCCCAACCTTTTGTAACAAACGTTGCAAAAGGGGCTGCACAAAATTCCAATTATCGTACTGCTCTTTGGACGGGCACTTATGCACAGATGACGCTTATGTGCATACCTAAATGTTCAGATATAGGTTTGGAAATTCATGAGGATACAGATCAGTTCATTCGAATAGAACAGGGAGTGGCACTGGTAAAAATGGGAGAATGTGAAAAAAGATTAGATTTTCAGATGAAGGCTTGTGTAGGAGATACTGTATTTGTTCCAGCAGGAACATGGCACAATGTAGTCAATATTGGGAGAATTCCATTAAAGTTATCGACTGTTTATTCACCACCACACCATCCGGCAGGAACTGTACACCATACAAAAAAAGATTCAGAGGCTGCACATTATTAGTGACAATATAACAAATAGAAAAAATTTCGATTTGAAGCTTAGTGTAAAAAACTCCAAATGTTAGAGTAAAATCTTACATTTGGAGTTTTTTGGTCGTATGCTTGGCAAAGAAAAATGCCGTCGTAGATAAAAGGTATTGTGTAATGTGAAGAATGAAAAATAAAGAAAAAAGAATCTAGAAAAACGTAAATATCAGATTATAAATGTCAAGCAAGTTGTGAAGATATGAATAGAATTGAGAATTTATAATATAAAAATGAGAGATGTCTCGTTTTTGTATTGACATTAAAATATTTATTAACTACATTTTTGGTTTCTTGGCTGTTATGGGGAAGTGTAGCAATTGCAGGAAAAACTGGCATAGGAATTTCAACGTTTGGAAACCCCTTGGGAACTATTCTTTATGTTCTTGGGGGTGTTTCACCAGCAATATGTGAGATTTTTCTTAAGAAAACAAGCAGTTCTAAGGAAGAATTTAAATGCTTTGTAAAGAGCATTGTAAATCCTAAACATTCTGTTTGGATGTATGTATATGCAATCGGTGGTGCAATGGCTATTCAGGCAATC
>CAYOMP010000032.1:0-11278 GCA_964405075.1 uncultured Lachnospiraceae bacterium | reverse complement strand
GTTATTTGGACTTGTGCAGGTAAAACAACCGTTATATATGGGATTTATTTTGATAATTCCTATGATAATAGGTGGAGGTGTAGAGGAAATAGGATGGAGAGGCTTACTACAACCACAGTTGGAGGAAAAATATCCGCATATAGTGGCAGCAGTCAGTGTGGGTATCATTTGGGCAATTTGGCATTTACCATTGTGGTTTATAGATGGCACTAATCAGCAGAGTATGAACTTTATATGGTTTTGTATTAACACGATTATGCTGTCATTTTTTATTGGATCTGTAACTTATGTGTCAAAGAGCATTTTTATGGCGATTCTTGCTCATGCTTCGATTAATGCTTTCTGGGAAATTATGGAGGCAACAGATAAAATATTACCCTCGATTCTTTTGATGATATTTGTTATTATAGTGACTATGATAATTGATTATTTTGTAGGTAAGGAAAATAAGAGATAATGATGGTTTAATAAATATTAATGAGGAGGAATCAGATATGCCTAAGGTGACAGAAGCATATAAGCAGGAAAAGAGAAAAATGATTGTGCAGGCGGCGTGGAAAATACTGGAACATAAACCCCTTTATGAGATTAATATGTTGGAAGTAGTGAAGGCAGCAGGGCTATCAAAGGGCGGTATTTATCTGTATTTCTCTGATATTGACGAACTGTTAATAGAAACAATTAATACTATTTTGGCAAGTTATGAGGAACTTACTTTCTCTGTAAGTTCCAAAGAATATGAGGTAGAAGCAGGACTTACCAATATTTTTCGCCAACTAGGAGAATATATGGAAGAATGTCCGCCTATCATAGGCAAAATACGTTTTGAATTAATGGTTTATATGACTGATTATCCCAAAAAAATGGAAACTTTTTTACCTCGGATAAGATTACAACAGACAGGCGCCGAATTTATGGCATTAGTCGCAGAATTTATTCAAAAAGGGATGGAGCAAAATATATTTCGCAAGGACTTGGAAATGGATGCTATTATTACTAACATTAGTGTATATGTAGATGGTATGACAGATTGTGTGACAAGAATGAGGGTTTATGGTGGCACAAAACTTAATTATCCGGTGAGCCACTATTTTGAGCGATTTATACAAGGTCAGATTAGAGAATGGAAAAATGATAGTTAATATTTTTTCCAGAATAAATTTTAGTAATTACTGATTGTTTATACATTTTTTCAGAAAAGCAAGATGTTATCTAAAAAGGAATCGTTTTGAATATTGAAGGAGAAATATAATGAAAGAGACAAGATACAAATACAATCCGGCGGTACCATACAGCCTTCACGATATGAGAATACACAAGATATGTGTCCATAATGCTTCTGTTATCTTTCATTTTGAGGATGGATACACTAAAATGGTTGAGCCTTATTCAAAAGTAAAGGGTGATATAGAGATACAAGGTGTGGATGTTGATTTTTGCTGTGTTCATATTCTAAGTCGTTTTGGTCGTTATGGAGGATTTAGAGGAGAAAAAATGGAATTGGCAGATTTTATTTCCAGATATAACGAGTTTAGTTTTGAGGTGGTAGATGAGTTATATGGATACAATCAGGTAGAATATAGTGGGTATTTATCCCTGCCCGGTTCTACGGTCCTTCGTGAAATGGATATTAGTCTGTATTTTACAGGTGATATAATATATAGAGCAGAAGAATGATTTTCTGAGGCTTAAATATTGCAGGTGGCAACATAAATGTCATCTGTTTTTTATTTGATAGGAAACCTCTCAAATTATAAAGACAATAGGTACATTATAATCTAATTTTGTTGAATTGCGTCTAAAGTAATAGTATAATTTAGGGAAAGAAAAGGGGGTATACAAATGAGAGGGTTTTACTATAATTTATTAAAAGATAGACAATGAGATTTTAAAATAATTGGTTTTTGTGAAAAGAAATATGAGTTAAGCGAACTTTAGAAATTATATTTATAGCGGAAACCTACGGTGCTTGATAAATTTAGTGAAATTATCAAGGTACAAAGGCTAAAAAGATTGAAGGAATTGTTACAACTAAAAAATGTATTCAGCAATTGTGTATGAATAAGACGACTCCCAGAAATAGAAATAAAGAAGAGATTATGGTATATGGATATGTACTCAATATTATACATTAAAGTTATGAGTGTCTTGTGTAAAATCATAAATATTTTGCAAATCGGGAAAAGGAATTGGTGTAGAAGATTAAAATACGCATAACATAATTGCTGAGACAAGAGAAGATGAAACATAGGTTGTGGGAGAACAGATGATTGACCAAAAAACGAAGGAGTGAAAAATATGATAGAACCCGGAAAAGAAAAAGTATCAGGAAAAGATAGTTTTTTTGGGAGCATAAAGGGGAGAATTATTTCCTATGTGGCTCTATGTACAGTGATTATAATAGTGGTAACAGCAACTCTTAACAGTATTGTAATGAGAAATGCTTTGCTTGACAATGGGAAGACGGCACTTACAGAGAAAGCAGAAAATACAGGAGAGTTGATTGACGAGTGGTTGATTAGGCAGGCGTATATTGTAAATACGATGAAGAATACTCTTGCGACTATGCATACAGATGATATGGAAGTTGTAATGGATTATTTGGAAACAAATCTTGCAGATAATCCGGATGCACTTATGTATTATTGTTGTCTTGCTTATGACGGTGGGGTTTTTCCAGCAAACCATACTTCAATTGATCTTGATCCTACAACACGTGGCTGGTGGATTGATGCAGTAGCGAAAGGGGATTTGATTTACACAGCACCGTATACTGATTTTGCAACAGGGCAGATGGTAGTTTCTATTGCTGCACCATTTACTATTGATGGTGAGCAGGCAGTTATTTTGGCAGATATCACTATTGACAGTTTGATTGAAATAGTAAAAAATGCTGGAAAAGATGAGACTATTCAGTCTTTTCTACTTGCTGGTGATAACAGTGTAATTACTCATGAAAATGCAGACTATCTTCCAAAGGAAGAAGGAAATACTGTTTTATCGGATGTGCTTCAGATTGATTTGAACAGTGAGAATGTATCTGTATTTAAGGATTATGATAGTGAATCAAAGTATTATGCGGTACAGGAAATTGCGACTACTGGATGGAGAATTGGTGTTACCCAATCTACTTCAGTAATTAACGGTCAAATTATTAATAATTTGATTCTTCCTTTGATAGTTGACAATGTACTTCTTATATTATTCATTATACTGTTAAACATTGTAGTAAGCAGGATGTTAAAACCAATGGGTACTATGAAGAGTTTTATCAAGGAAAAGGTAATCGGAATAAAGAACTGTAAAGAGGAGAAAAATGAGGTTAAAGAAATAAGTTATCTCATTGAAGAACTGGAGAGCAGGGTGATTTCTACAATACATAAGACACAGAAGGAAGCAGAGCTGATTCGAGAAATGATAATAGGAACAGACGGTCATGTGTCGGATATGAGTGGAAACATTATGGAAATCAGCTCCATTATGGAGGAAACCGGGGCAAGTGTTGCTACACAGACAGCAAGCATCAGTGATATAGACGAGAACTGCCAGGATGTGGCGAAAGCCATGGAAGAATTAACAAAAAGTACACAGACTATAGTGGAACGTGCAAATGAAATTACAGCGAGAGTAGAGCAAATGGTTCCTGAAATGATAGAAAATAAGAAAAATGTTACTGCCATTACATTAGACAGCAAAAAGAACCTTGAGAGTGCTATTGAGGAAACTAAGGTTATCGAAAAAATCGTGGAAGTATCTCAGGCAATTGGCAATATTGCAGGACAGACAAATCTATTGGCACTTAATGCTTCTATTGAAGCGGCAAGGGCAGGGGAAGCCGGAAAAGGCTTTGCTGTTGTTGCAGAAGAAATCAAACAGTTAAGCAATACTACTGAAAGCGAGATTGATAAAGTAAACGAGTTAGTTCAAAAAGTTACCGAAAGCGTGAAGAAGCTTGCTAATGCAAGTAATAATATAATCACTTTCTTAGATGATGTTGTTCTTAAAGATTATGACAAAATGGAAAATCTTGCGGAAAACTACAAAGAGGATGCAACTTATTATGTTAGTGTTAGTGATATATTAGAATCACATACTGAAGAATTAAGTGCATCTGTTTCGAATATCAATCATTTATTAAATACTATTGACGTTTCACAGAAGGAATTAGATAGAGCTGTTCAGTCAGTAAACGAGAATTTACAACTCATTACCAATGCCAGTGAAAATGTTTCGACAGAAACAAAGGATGTTATGGAGAGTATTAGTTCACTGAAATCTACAGTGGAACAGTTTAACATTTAATAGCTTGAAGTGTTTGTTTTGCTATATTTCACTTATCAAAGAGACAAAAATGAAATGAGTAAAATATTAAAAAGAACATCTACTTATGCAAGGTATTAGTTTGAGTAAAATACTTTTGAGGGGTAGATGTTCTTTTATTTATGTGAGTAACAAAAATATTATCTTCGCTGCATTGTGAAAATCAAAGATTTTAATGTTCTTTAGTAGCATTACATGGTACATTTTTTACCTTATAATCAAAATCTTTAAAATATCGTACATTTTGAGGAGTTCCATTTGCAGGAGGCATTTCAAAACCAGGATATTTAACAACAGGATTACTTTCTTTCTTTACATTTTCTAAAAATTCGTCAGAAAGATTAAGAGCAGATTTAACTACTTCTTTTGGGGTCATTGCTATCCATTGAGCTAATGAGATATCAGCGAAATGATTGCTTTTAAATATTTCTAAGAATATAACTTTTTCATCACCGATGTTTTGCACATAATGGAAATTACCAACAGGAACATATCCAACATCACCAGCTTGATAATTGAATGTTCTTGCCTTTGGACCAGGTTGAAAAACAGTCATTCTAGCTTTACCTTGAATGTAATATTGAAGTTCATCTGCATTTGAGTGCCAGTGAATTTCTCTCATGGCACCAGGTTCAATTTCTACTAAAGCAGCAGAAGTTGTAGTACATGCAGGAAAGTTGTTATTATCTAATATTCTTATACTTCCACCATCAGAGATAAATGGTTTGACATTGATTAGTTCGTGTTTAAAAGTATTTGGAACAACTCCATATGGTGAGTCAACAGTTTGTGATTCGATGGTACCAGGGTCACCACCATCAACAATATAAACTTCTTTTTCTGGAATTACATCAAATTCAGATTCGTCACATCCAAAGTTAGCAGATAATACATCTCGTGGAATATGTGAAAATAGTTCAGATATTGAAAATGTATTATCTTCTGAATAGCTTCCTTTGTCAAATAACATTAAAAATTCACAACCCTCATGTAAACCTTGTATGGAATGAGGAATATTAGCTGGAAAAATCCATCCTTCTCCAGGTTTACAATCAGCAATGAAACTCCTGCCTTTTTCATCAACAGCAGTAACTCTTGCACCACCTTGTAAAACATATCCCCATTCGGATTGAAGGTGACTATGCATTTCTCTAACACCGGGAGAAAGATTCATGTTTACAATGGCTAAGGTTTCATCAACCGGTAATTCTCTACTTGTTATTTCACGAGACCATCCACCAGGCTTTAAAGTCATATGAGCATCTGCAAATGAAAATTTCAAATTAGGAATCAATCCAAAATCAGTAGCAGGAGGTACTAATGTATCTGGAAGTTGTTTTGCACGCTCTGGATTTTTAGGGCCTAAATCTAATGCACCGGCTCCATCACTTCTAATAGGCTGTGGTTCATTTGAATTTTTTAATTCATCTAGTTTTTCTTGCATTCTTTTTGAAAATTCTCTATCCATAATATTAAACTCCTTTCTAGCATTTATTTTTTACCTAAGAGCAAAAAAATACTCTAAGTGATAAGAAGAAAATATTTAATTCAATTATATTATTCAGTTAGAGGAGAATTAGTCAGACATGAGTAGAGTTTATTGTTATTACAAATGGTAGGAACTGGTTCCGAGAAGAATGAGAGTGATACATAACAAAAATGTATGTATTATCAGATAAAATTAAAAAGCCATTCAAAATGAAATGCTACCTCTAAAGTAGACAAGGCTAATAACTAGAATCTATTTTGGAGGTATTTTTATATTAAATGATTGACAACTAGTGGTCACTAGTTTATAATGTAACAAAAAACTAGTGATTACTAGTTTAAGGCTCGTTATAAATATATGATGGGAGGAAGAAAATGACAACAAAGGAAAGAATCACAGAGGAAGCACTAATTCTTTTTGCAGAAAAGGGCTATAAAGGTACAAGTGTAAAAAATATAGCAGATGCAGTTGGAATAAAAGATGCTTCTTTATATAACCATTTTAAGAGTAAACAGGAAATTTTTGATTCTATAGTGGAACTGATTATGAAGCATATTTCTAGTCTTTCGGAGACCTTAGGAATGCCACAGTATGATAAACAGGATACTTCAATATCTGATTTTTATGTAAAATTTGATTTAGAAGGACTGAAAAAAATCACGAGAGAAGCATTTGTATTCTATCTCACAGATCCATATATTTCGCGATTTTGGCGAATTGCTCATATGGAGCAATATGTAAATCCACAGATTTATACTATATTTCGAAAAATTTTTTTGGAGGATGCGATTTCATATCAGGAAAGGCTTTTTAAAGAAATGATGGAAAAGGGCGTATTTTACCAAAGAGATGCAAAAGCGGCAGCAATTAGTTTTTATTCACCAATCTATCTGCTTTTGTCAATGTACAGTAATCAGCCGGAGCATATGGAAGAAGCTCTTGAAATGATTGACAATCAAATAGAAGAATTTTTTCAAATTTATCGAAAACAAGATTTGGGAATGGAGGAAAAATAAATGCAAGAAACGATGGATATACAAGAATATTTAACTGCTGGTGTAGAAAATATTGTAAAAAATGCTGTAAAAGTTACTTTAACAAACCCAGCACAAAGTGTTTTTATGGCTAAGTTTGCCATGGCAGTAAAACAAGCATCAAGAAAACGTTTCGAGTTGGAGAAGAATGGAGAACATGTTCCAGCTTTTTTGATTGCCAGTATTACAAGCAGTTGTAATCTTCACTGTGCCGGATGCTATGCCAGAGCAGTCCATTCCTGTGCAGATACAGCACCTGTTGAACAGCTTTCTACAGAAGAATGGGATAATATTTTTGACGAAGCAGAAGATATGGGAATTAGTTTCATTCTTTTAGCAGGGGGCGAACCAATGATTCGTCGAGATGTGATTGAAAAGGCTGGAAACAGGCAAAAAATTATGTTTCCAATTTTTACAAATGGTACACTTATAGATGATGAATACATTAGAATGTTGAAAAAAAGTAGAAATCTTATTCCTATATTTAGCATTGAAGGTAAAGAAAAACAGACGGATGCCAGAAGAGGGGAAGGGGTATATGAGAAGGTTTTCTCTGCCATGGCCAAAATGCAGAGAGAAAAACTGCCATTTGGCTCTTCTGTTACAGTTACGAAAGATAATTTAGAAGAGGTAACATCGGATACTTTTATTGGAAAACTAGAAGAATTAGGTTGCAAAGCTCTGTTTTTTGTTGAATTTGTGCCAATATCATCCAAAATGCAAAGTTTAGCACCAGAAGACAAAGAAAGGGAATATTTGAATAAACGTCTGGAGAAAATAAGAAATCAATATCCTGATATGATTTTTTTAGCATTTCCAGGAGATGAAAAATCTTCCGGAGGATGTATTGCAGCAGGCAGGGGCTTCTTTCATATTAATTCTCATGGTGGTGCAGAACCGTGTCCGTTTTCACCATATTCAGATGTGAATGTGAGAGATACGTCTTTGAAGGAAGTACTACATTCTGGACTGTTTGAAAAATTACGAGACGGAGGTACATTGATGGAGGATCATACTGGTGGCTGTGTACTATTCGAAAATCGAGATGTAGTGGAGAGTTATCTTAAATAAAAATGGGAATAAGATATTTGCTAAATAGACATAATCTGGTGAAGAAAGATAAAGGCACAATTCTTTTATGAGAAAAGAATAAAAAACTTCCATAAATTACTAATTGAGAAAAAATATCGATAAAGATTTTTCGCTATAAAAAATGTTGACAATATGAGTTAGTTATACTAAACTCATACTAGTTAGAAAATACTAACTACAATATTTATGATTTACGCTAGTAACGATGAGAAAATTAAGTTTACATAGGTTTTTGACGAAAGTTGCGAAACTAACGCAACTCCCAAAGCGTGCTTATCATAATATATGTGTTGTATTGATTAAACGTGTTTTTATAGAAAGGTATGGCAAAGATATGAATTTAGAAGATGCAATAGTTGGAGAAGAATATATTGTTAGGGATATTGATGCTGAGGATGAAGAATTGAAGTCTTTTCTTTTTTCACTTGGATGTTATACTGGAGAGCCAATTACTGTGATTTCTCACATTAAAGGTGGTTGTGTTGTTTCTATCAAAGATGCCAGATATAACATAGATAATGATTTAGCAAGAGCTATTTCGGTATAGTTTAATTTCCGTATTCATCTCAGGGCTAAAGTCACGAGTGTTTGCGGAAAAGAATAAAGGGTTTGATTGCAAACTTTTCACGCGCGAGCGGTGCCTTTATGGCAAGCTTCGTCTCCGCGAGTTGCGCATATTGCACGGAGTACTTTTATACATAGGAAACCAAAAATCTTTCTTACGTTAATTTATCAAGGTGTTTCCTATGAAAAAAATAGTGATTAAATCACTATTTTTTATGACTTTGAGGTTAGTTAAAACTAACATAGATCTATAAAGCGATAGTATATTAAAGGAGGATTAATCATGAGAATCGCATTAACTGGTAATCCGAATAGTGGAAAGACCACGATGTACAATGCCCTGACTGGAAGAAATGAAAAGGTAGGAAACTGGGCTGGTGTTACCGTAGAAAAAAAGGAGAGTCTGATTAAAAAGGCTTATTATGATGGAAAGGAAGAATTAATCGCAGTAGACTTGCCGGGAGCATATTCTATGTCACCGTTTACATCTGAGGAAAGCATTACCAGTGCTTATGTAAAAAATGAGAATCCAGATGCAATAATTAATATAGTTGATGCTACGAATTTGAGCAGAAGTTTGTTTTTTACTACACAGCTTCTTGAACTTGGAATTCCTGTGGTAGTTGCACTTAATAAGAGTGATATTAATGAAAAGAAAGATACAGAGATTAATGTAGAGCTTTTATCTGAAAAATTAGGATGTCCGGTTATTAAGACAGTGTCAACTTCTTCAGGACATATTGGATTAAAAGATGTGGTAACGAAAGCCGTTTCTTTGAAGGGATGCGAACAAAAGGCACCTTATGTGCAGGATGAAATTGATTTACATAATAAGAGTGAAGTAGAGGCTGCCGATAGAAAACGTTTTGATTTTGTAAAATCTATTGTTTCTTCGGTTGAAAACCGTAAAGTCTTGACAAGAGAGAAAAATGGTCAGG
The DNA here is from genome assembly GCA_964405075.1 of uncultured Lachnospiraceae bacterium. GTDB lineage: Bacteria > Bacillota > Clostridia > Lachnospirales > Lachnospiraceae > CAYOMP01. The sequence goes on along the minus strand of CAYOMP010000032.1, from coordinate 1,841 downwards.
ACAAAATTGATGCAGTCCTTACTAATCCATGGCTTGGAATTCCAGTTTTTGCTTTGGTTATGTTTGGTGTGTTTTACATTTCACAGTCAACAGTTGGAACATGGATTGCAGATTGGCTAGTTGGTGGAATAGAAACTTTCCAGGAATGGGTGGCAGGTATGGTTGAAAATGCTAATCCATTCTTACAGTCACTACTTGTAGATGGAATCATTGGTGGTGTAGGTGCCGTTGTAGGTTTCTTACCACTTGTTATGGTAATGTATTTCTTGATTGCTCTTTTGGAGGACTGCGGATATATGGCAAGGGCCACTGTAGTTTTGGATCCAATATTCAAAAGAGTAGGTCTTTCAGGAAAATCTGTAATTCCTATGGTAATCGGTACAGGATGTGCTATTCCGGGTATTATGGCATGTCGTACTATTCGTAATGAGAGAGAAAGAAGAGCTACAGCTATGCTGACACCTTTTATGCCTTGTGGAGCAAAGCTGCCGGTTATCGCATTATTTGTGGGTGCATTTTTCCCAGATACACCTTGGGTAGGAACATTGATGTACTTCGTTGGAATTGTTTTAATTCTACTTGGAGCATTATTAGTAAATGCAATTACAGGATACAAATTTAGAAAATCATTTTTCATTATTGAATTACCTGAATATAAGCTTCCAAGCCTTAAAAGAGCAACGATTTCTATGCTTGGAAGAGGAAAAGCATATATCATTAAAGCAGGAACAATTATCCTTGTATGTAATACAATTGTACAGATTATGCAGTCATTTAACTGGCAGTTGCAGGTAGTTGAGGAAGGAATGGAAAGTACTTCTATTCTTGCAACGATTGCTTCTCCAATTGCGTTTCTTCTTGTACCAATTGTTGGTATTGCAGCATGGCAGCTTGCAGCAGCTGCAGTAACTGGTTTTATTGCAAAGGAAAACGTAGTAGGAACACTTGCTGTATGTTATGGTTTAAGTGCTTTTATTGATACAGAAGAGCTTGCATTGATTGGTGATGGTAATGTGGTTGCTCAGGCAATGGCACTTACAAAAGTAGCAGCTCTTGCATATTTGATGTTTAATTTATTTACACCTCCTTGTTTTGCAGCACTGGGTGCTATGAATTCGGAAATGCAAAGCAAAAAGTGGCTATGGGGAGGTATAGCACTTCAGTTAGGAACAGGCTACACAGTAGCATTTTTGGTATACCAGATTGGTACATTGATTACAACAGGTAAGCTTGGTAATGGTTTTGTTCCAGGTCTTATAGCAGTAATTGTTATGGTTGCTATTGTTGTAGGATTAATTTATAGAACAAATAAACAGTTTAAGGCAGAGTACGAATTAAAGAAAACAGTAAAAGCATAATTAGTTGACTCAGCCAGAAAGGAGCAGAGATGGAAAATTTGATAGTGGTAGGAATTCTACTGATTATATTGGGTGCAGCGATTCTATATATTTGGAAAGAAAAGAAGAAAGGAACCAGATGTATTGGATGTCCATCTGCTGGGTATTGCTCCGGTAAGGGATGTGGAAACACAGACGAGAACTGTAAATGTCATATTGAGAATAATTAGGTCTATGCCTGCACTTTCGTGGTGCAGGCATTATTTTGTTGTGCACCAGCAACGAGGAGAAAATTATGTTTATATAGGTTTTCGACGAGTGCATTGAAACTCACGAAACTCGCAAAGTGTGTTTCTTATAATTTTTTAGTATACCAAATTTGTAACACTTATTTTGGATAATATGTTATATTACTAAATGTACATAGAAGAGAAAATATGCTATGACACTATAATAATTTTAATAAAGAGACTAATTACTTCATGAAGCTAGATAACTAATATA
>CAYOMP010000031.1:0-25328 GCA_964405075.1 uncultured Lachnospiraceae bacterium | reverse complement strand
TCCTTGAAAATATAAGGTTTATAAAAATAAAAAAGGTAGTTAAGTTGACACTACCGAAAAAAAGTAGGAGGAATTATTATGGGGAAAAAATATTCCATTTTAAAACTGTGGAAACTTTCAGATAAAAAATATATGTTTTTGCTTCAAGTAATTATGAAAGTAATACTTAGTTTATCTGCTATTTACGTTAGTCAGTTGGCTAGAAGCATTGTGGATGACGATGTATTTATGAATTCACCGCTTAAAATAGCAGAAGAATTTGCGTTTGTTATGATAATTGGGACAATAGCGAGTTTTACATTTAGCTATGCGAAGAGTGCATATTCTGTAAGGCTTTCTTACAGATTAAAAAATATAGGAATGGACAAATTGACTAGATGTAAATATGAGTATTTGGAAAAAGGCCATTCGGGTGCATTGATAAACAGAATGATTCATGATATTAATGCGGTTGCAGAGTACATATCAGAAGGGTTTCCTGAATTCTTTGGTAGTATGATTTCATTTGTATGTTGCTTTGTATATTTGCTTTTTGTAAATTGGCAGATGGTAATGACTTGTGCAATATGTATTCCAATAACAATATATTTTACTAAGAAATTAGCCACTGATACATATAAAACTATGGAAAACTTCGAAGCTAAGTTGGACGAAACTTGTGCTATGGCAAAGGATAGTGTGTTAAATAACAAAAGTGAAAAAGCATATAATCTTAAAGAAATCAGAAGAAAGAAATTTGATGAGACAATGGATGAAGCAACTGCACATTATGTTGAATATGAAAGATTGGTAGCAAAGGCTTCACCGGTTAGATACTTATTAAACTCAGCACCTACATTTATTTGTATTTTAGTAGGGTTTATTAATGCATATGTGGGACAGATTACCAGTGGTGAATTTGTATCTGTAATCCTCTTGTTAGAAAATATTTCCAAGCCATTATCTGAGTTTATTGGATATGTAACAGATTACAAAATGGCACAGGTTTCTATGGACAGAGTAATGGAAGTGTTTGAATATCCGGAAGAAGAATCAGGAGAATATAAAGGCGAAGACAATGAAGAAATTTTTTGCTACGATATTAAGAATTTAACCTTTGGATATGATGATAATAATATTTTAGATGATTTTGAATTAAAAGTTAATTCAGGTAAAATGGTGGCTATCGTTGGAGAAAGTGGAAGTGGCAAAAGTACATTGTTTAAGCTTTTGGCAGGTTTTTATCCAGCAAAATCAGGTAGCCTTAAGATGTATAATCATGAAATAAGAGAATGGGACTTAAAGGCAGTAAGAGAAAGAATTGCATATGTGGAGCAGAACCCATATTTATTTAATGGAAGTATAAAAGAAAATATACGTGCAGGAAGAATAAATGCCAGTGATGAGGATATTGTAAAGGCTGCAAAGATGGCTTATGCCCATGAGTTTATTATGGAATTGCCTAATGGGTATGATACAGAAATAGCTGAAGGGGGTAAGAGTCTGTCTGGTGGGCAGAAGCAAAGAATAGCAATAGCCAGGGCTTTTGTAAAAAATGCACCAATATTATTGTTGGATGAGATGACATCAGCACTGGATAATGAATCAGAAAAGCTGATACAGCAGGCCATTGAAAATTATCGAAAGGGAAGAAGTATTTTCATTGTAGCACATAGATTATCTACAATAGTGGGAGCTGACCAAATACTTGTTATGAACAAGGGAAAGATTGTGGAATCAGGAACCCATAAAGAACTATTGGAAAAAGGCGGTATATATAATAGACTTTATAGTAATGTGGAAGGAGGCGAGGCTTAATGGGAAGTTTGGTATTGAACTTTAAGAGAACATTCTCCTTTATGAAGGGTCACTATACTAAATATAGTTTGGGTATTATTGGGATGACTGTTATGCGATGCAGTGCTGCTTTACTTCAAGCTTATTTATTAAATGTATTTCTTAAGGCAGGACGGCATGACAGTATTTTAGAGATATTTAAAATGTTCATATGGTTGATTGCATATGTAGCGATTATTATGTTGATTTTACCAATTTTTCAGTTTTGGTTTAATGGTCAGGCTAAGTACGGTCACGGAAATATAAATAAGGCAATCTATCATAAATATGGAGATTTAAAAGTTAATTATTTTGAGAAAAATCATAGTGGTAAGATTCTTTCGCTTATTTTAAATGATACCTGGCTTATTGCTACGATTTTTATGAGGCATTTTAGGAGAGTGATAGCCGCTATTATTACAATAATAGTTTATCTGATTCCTATGTTTGTAATGGATTATAGGATTACAACAATATTATTGGTAATAAGTATTATTACAATGTTTGTTAATGTAAAAACGGCAGCATGGGTAAAGAAAATAACCAAAGTTTCACAGGAAAAAGCAGAAGATATGACTGTAGAAATGAGTAATATGATTACAGGAATGTCAGTTATCAGAATCTATAATATGTATAGTCAAATGAAGGAGAATTTTAAGAAGAGTAACAAAAATGTTGCTAATCAGGAACTAAAGAGAGCCAGAATTTTAAGTGGCCTTTCAGCCTATAATCATTTGATTTATATGGTGAATATTGTTCTATTTCTGATTTTTGGGTCGATTTTGGTGGCTAATGGACTTAGTTCATTTGCTAATATTATAGCTATAATGAGTTTACAGACAGCACTAGATGCTAATTTTAAGGAACTAGGTGAATATTATCCACATTTGATTAATAGTTTAGCAGCATCAGAAAGAGTTTTTGATTTTTTGGATATAGATAACGAGAAAAAGCAATATGAAATGGAAAGAATTGAAAATGCAGAATATATTCAGTTTAAGGACATTGACTTTGCTTATGAGGGGAATACAGAGAAGGTTTTTGAAAAATATAATTTATCTATAAAAGAAGGCGAAAGTGTAGCTTTGGTAGGAGAGAGTGGATGTGGAAAGAGTACTTTGGTTAAATTGTTGTTAGGTTTCTATGAAATTGGCAGTGGCGCAATTGCAGTATCCGGTAAAAATGTAGCCGATATGAGTGTTTTTGAATTAAGAAATCTGATCTCTTATGTACCACAAGAACCAGAATTATATAATGTAACAATTATGGAAAATATCCGATATGGTAAACCTGGTGCCAGTGATGAAGAAGTAATGCAGGCAGCACAAAAGGCTAACGCAGATGAGTTTATAAATGGTCTGCCAGATGGATTTAATACTGTGTTGGGGGAACAGGGAACGGGACTATCTGGGGGACAAAGACAAAGAATTGCAATAGCCAGAGCGTTGCTTAAGGATGCACCAATTATAATATTTGACGAGGCAACATCAGCATTAGACAATGATACAGAAAGTAAGATAAATGATAGTATCAGTAATCTTAAAGATAAGACATTAATAATTATTGCTCATAGAGAATCCGCAATTAAGAACGTGGATAGAATTGTGCGTATAGAAAATATTAAGAGAATATAAAAAGGATAAATGTAAAATTTAGGTATACAAAGTATAAGTTCATAAAATTTTTGGAGTAATTTGTTGACAAAGGTTGTATAATTGGGTTAGAATATGGAAACTTGTATGTATTAAAAAGACGGAAAGAGTAATTTAGAGTAACCAATATTTTTAAATGCAAACCATTGTGAAAGGATGAAAACAAAGATGGAAGCTAATGAAAAAAAATACTTGTATGCAGACAAAAGTGAACAGAATAAACGTGCAAACCGTGTATTAACGCTAGGATATATTACGTTTTACACATTTATGTTAGGAGTAATATGGATAGCATGTCTTAGAGGGATTAGGTCATTGGGATATTCCGTAATGTTATCTACGATTATTTTTATAACATTAGTTGTAACAGTTATTGAATATAAGAAGAACTCTAAAAGTGGAAGACTTAAGTATTTCTCGTTAATTGGATTATTAATAGTAGCATTTTTAACAGGATATGCTTTTCATGACTATTATGTACGTTTTATGGCAGCTATTCCTTTTGCAGTGTGCATAATATTCTTTGATGCAAAATATACAAAGATATCTTTAGGCTCTTTTGTGGGACTACAGGTACTTTTAAATATTTTACAAATTCCTGTGAATCATGCATACGCAGGAGAGGAGATTGTGGCACAGCTTTGTGCAACAATTTCAATTGGTATGATGATGTTGTTTATATATTTTGTTTCTAATGTAAATACTTTATATAATCATGATTCTCGTCATAGCTTAATGCGTGAACAGGACAGATTACAAAATGTTATGGATAGCGTTATAGAGGTAGCCGGTGAAGTACGTAAAGGTGCGGAAAACGCTATGGATATGGTTGGTGAGTTGAATTCTTCATCAGAAATGGTTAATGGAGCTATGAAAGATATTTCAGATAGTACTCAAAGTACAGCAGAAAATATTCAGACTCAGACAACTATGACTCAAAATATTCAGGATGCCATCGGTAAAACTTTAGAGCGTTCTGAGAATATGGTTGAAGTTGCTAAAGAATCAACTAAGTTAAATGAAAATAGCTTAGAAGTTATGAATAATTTGAAGAAACAGTCTGCGGTTATTGCAGGAACTAACGCAGATGTTGCAGATTCTATGAATAAATTACAGGAACGTACCAATGCTGTTAAGAGTATAGCAGACACAATTTTTGCTATTTCAAGTCAGACTAACCTTTTGGCTTTAAATGCTTCAATTGAAAGTGCCAGAGCAGGAGAGGCTGGTCGTGGCTTTGCGGTTGTTGCTGATGAGATTCGTCAGTTAGCTGAAAAGACAAGACAGGAAACAGAGAATATTGCTACTATCTTAAATGAATTATCAGATGATGCAGCAGATGCAGCAGGTGCCGTACAGAAATCAATTGATGCAGCAAAGGCACAAGACGAAATGATAGAAGAAGCCTCTGAAAGCTTTGAAAGTGTTAATAAGAATGTAAACACAATGATTTCAGATATAGCTGAGATTGATGGAATGTTAACTGATTTATCAAGTGCAAATAATCAGATTGTGGATAACATTATGCAATTATCTGCAACAACTGAAGAAGTTACTGCATCATCAGCACAGGCGGCTGATTTGAGTGTACAGAATTTAAATAACGCAGAAACAACAAAAGCATTATTAGAAAGCGTTATTGAAGTATCTCATGAATTGGATAAGTACATTACAAAATAAGTTAACGATTAAGTAAATTAAAGTACATATTATTCAGAAATAGGTTGGCAGAAATGTCAATCTATTTTTGTGTTATTAGAAATTTTCAATACAGACACACTTGCCAATCGGTGCTATTTTTGAAAAAGTATAGAAAATTAAAAAAATAACTAAATAAGACTTAAGTTCCAAGAAAAAATACCGATATTAATATCATAGGACTAGAAATTATTATAGTGCATTTGATTCTTGTGAAAGGAGAGATTGACATGAGAATAGAAGCATACAGCCAGATAAACAAAATCTATAATACTGAAGTTACTAAATCAGTAAAAAATACAACAAAGAAGAATGGCAATGACAAGCTTGAAATATCACAGGTTGGACGTGATTATCAGGTTGCTAAGAATGCAGTAGCTGAGAGTAGTGACGTTAGAGAAGATTTAGTTGCAGAATACAAAAGAAGAATAAATGCTGGAGAATATAATGTAAGTGCAAGTGATTTTGCGAATAAGCTTATAGAAAAATTTAACAGCCAGATGATTTAAAAAAACTAATTGAAAAGTGAGGGTATAGACTGTGGCAAGCTTAATGGAAAATTTATTAGATACATTAGAAAAAGAAAACACAGAATATGAGAAATTAGTTGAATTATCAAAGGATAAAACACAAATAATTGTGGTGGGTGATATTGCAAAACTTAACGAAATAACTGAGAAAGAAAGAGAAATCGTTGATGTTATTGCAAATTTGGAAAAGAAAAGAATAGAAGTTATTAATGATATGGGGATTGTGCTAAACAGGGAAGTTGAAGCACTTAACATAAAAGATTTAATTAAATTATTAGATAAACAGCCAGAGGATCAAAAGAAGTTAGCTGTAGTACATGACAAACTAAGAGAAACATTAGGAAACATGAAAAAGATAAATGATCATAATAAAATGTTACTTGAACATGCTATGGAAATGCTTCAGTTTGAAATGACTCTCTATCAGAATTCTAATAAAGCACCAGAAACTGCGAACTATGGCAAGGATGCCTACAGCACTGGAGATTTACTCATTAACACAAATGGATTTGATACTAAAAGATAAAAAAGATGAGGTGAAATAGTATGAGTGGAATGGGCAGCCTTTATATTGGGGTAGCGGGTTTACAGACAAGTCAAAATGCTCTTAATACAACAGCACATAACCTTGCCAATGTAGAAACAGATGGATACGTTAGACAACAGGTAGTACAGTCTGATACTTTATATAATACTATTAAGTATGGGGCAGTCAGTAACCAGCAGATTGGATTAGGTTCCAAAGTAGCACAGGTAGCACAGGTTAGAGATTACTTTTTAGACAAATCATACAGAGAAGAAGCAGGTAGAGCTGCTTTTTATGGAACAGCGTATGAAACATATTATGAAGTGGAAACTATTATGGATGATATGGAAGGAGCAGAATTCAATACTTCTTTAACAGAGTTAAAGAATGCATTTGATAAATTATCTACTGACCCTACAGATGCATCCTATTTAGCATATTTAAAACAAAAGGTTGTAAAGTTCATAGAAAATGCACAAAACTGTTATCAGGCATTGGCAGACTATCAGGGCAACATTAATGACCAGGCTATTGATACAATAGACAGAATCAATGAGTTGTCACAGGAAATTTATGATTTAAATAAAAAAATTGCATCGATTGAAGCTGGCAAAGTAGAGAACGCCAATGATTTACGTGATGCCAGAAATGCAGCTTTGGATGAATTGAGTTCTCTAATCAAGATTTCCTATGAAGAAGATGTAAATAATATGGTACATGTGTATGCTGAGGGGGTACCATTGGTAGATCCGGCATATGTAAATGAGTTGGAATATACAACGGATAAGGTGACGGGTTTTATAACACCATCTTGGGAAATGTTTGAACAGCCTGTATTTAATATGGATAAGGTTGTTTCGGCTGATATTGATACAGATATTGGTAAGTTAAAATCATTACTTATGCAAAGAGGTGATTATTCACCTAATTATTCAACAATTCCTGTAGAATCAGATTTTAAGGATGAAAATGGAAATTGGGTAACAGGAAACTGGGAAATTAATGGAACTACATATACAGATGGTGAACAGGCTTATGAAGCAAAGCTTGATTATTATAACAATAGAATATATACATCGGGCTTAATGAGTACGATGGCACAGCTTGATTATTTGGTTCACGGTATTGTAACTTCTATGAATGATATTTTGTGTCCTAATATAGCAGCAACTGCAACAGCTGATATAGTAGATGATAATGGTAATGTTATTGTTGCAGCAGGACAGACTTACAGCTACCTGGATACAGATAATTGTTCGGTAGGATTGAATGGTGAAATGGGAGTAGAGCTGTTTACCAGAGGTTCTTCTGATAGATATACAGAATATACAGTTGGTGGAGAAACATTCTATCTGTATAATGAAGAAGACCCTACTAAGGAAGGATATTCTTATTCAATAATGAGTATTGCTATTAACAGTACGGTAAAAGAAGATCCTAGTAGCCTTCCTTTGTACAAACAGAATAATGAAGTAGATTATGAAGGTGCTGCCAAGCTTATTGGTGTTTGGGATGAGGATTTTGCAGTATTAGATCCAAATGATACCAGTGAGAATAGTTTTGAAGATTATTATACGAAGCTTGTTGGACAGGTGGCTACAAAGGGTTCAGTGTATAATGCTTTGTCAACGTCAGCAGATTCAACAGTAGCTACAGTAGAGAGTAACAGACAGATGATTATAGGTGTATCATCAGATGAAGAACTTAGTAACATGATTAGATATCAAAATGCATATAATGCTGCTTCTAGATACATTTCCACAGTTGCAGACATGCTTGAGCATTTGGTAGTTTCTTTAGGTTCTTGATGATTTTGATTAAACGAAGGGAGGGTATATAATGCCATCGACTTTTATGGGATTATCAATAGGTACGTCTGGTTTATATACATATCAGGCGGCTTTAAATACAACAACACATAATATATCCAATGTGGAAACAGCCGGGTATACAAGACAAGAGGCTCTAAGAAAAGCTGGAGAAGCATTAAGATCATATACATCATATGGAATGATTGGAACTGGTGTAGTATGTACAGGCGTAGAACAGATTAGAAATCAGTATTATGATACAAAATATTGGAATAATAATGCGACTTATGGTGAGTACTCAGGAAAAAATTATTATATGCAACAGCTAGATACGTTATTTTATGAGACAGAAGACTCAACTAGTGGTTTTACTTCTGTATTTAATAAGTTATCTAGTGCTATAGACGTATTATCTAATGATGGTACCAGCGCAGCAAATAGAACTAATATGGCCAATGTGGCTCAGCAGTTTGCAGAATATTTTAATTCGGCATCTCAGTCTTTATCTAACTTACAGTCAGATGCTAATGATGAAATTAAGTCATATGTAGATAGAATTAACAGTATTGGTCAGGATATTTATACATTAAATCAACAGATTAATGTTATTGAATTGGCTGGCGGTACGGCTAATGAATTAAGAGATCAGAGAGCATTATTAATTGATGAACTTTCAGAAATAGTGCCTGTAGAAATTGAGGAATATGATATTCTTAGTAATGACGGAACAAAAACAGGAGCTACATCTTACAATGTATATATTTGCGGACAGAAATTAGTTGATTATGTTTCTTGTGAAAAATTACAATGTATTGCAAGAGAAGATAGAGTGAATAACTCAGATATTGAAGGCTTATATGATGTCAGATGGGAAAGTGGATTGAATTTCAATATAACAAGTTCAAAGGTGTCAGGTAGATTGAATGCGCTTTTCCAGATTAGGGATGGTAACAATAATAACCCATTTGATGGAAAGATTGAGTCGGTAACTGCGGCAACAACTGGAGCACCAGATGTGGCAACTATAAAGATAACTTCAAGTACATATGCAAATGCTAACCAGATTTCTTTAAATCAGGAAGGAATTATCAAACTTGGAAATAAAGAATTCTCATATGATGGATATCAGGTTAGTGAAAATGCCGATGGAACATTTTCTTTTGAATTAAACATTACAAGTGGAACAGTAGCGGAACTTAATAATTACGTTGGTAAGGTTGCATTGGCAGGAACCAGCATTGATTACTGTGGTATTCCATATTATATGTCTCAGTTAGATGAATTTGTTAGAAGTTTTGCGGAAGCTGTTAATAGTATTCTAATTACCGGTGAAGATGCTAATGGAGACGATGGTCGTATACTATTTACAGGAACTAGTGCTACTGGCGAAGAATATGATTTTGCTGTATCAGGAACAGTTTCCAGTGTATCTGCAGATGGAAAGACAGTTGAAATAACAGCTAATGCTGATGAAACTGCAAGGCCTGATGAAGATGGCGGTTATATTTACATTAATCATAAAAAGTATGAATATTCAAGCTGTTCATACGATTCGACTACAGGTACATATACATATACTATGGTGGATGAGGTGCCAGCTACTGCTTTAAATAAGAACGCGGATAATTATTCTTTGAATAGAGATAGTAATACAGATAATTACAATATGATTACAGCAGCAAACTTTAGAGTGTGTGATGCAATTCTTAAGAATGTTGATTTGATTGCTACTACTGATGACAATGAACAAAATACTGATTCAGGAAACATTATGGACAAGATTTATAATTTGATGAATGATAAAGAGGCACTTTCATTTAGAGGTGCATCGGTATCAGAATTTATTACTTGTATTGTATCAGACATTTCAGTAGATGCTGAAAAAGTTAAAACTTTTGAAGAAAGTTATTATAATGTCCGTCAGACAATTATTAATCAAAGATTGTCAGAATCAGGAGTAGATAGTGATGAAGAAGCATCTAACTTAATTAGATTTCAGAATGCGTATAATTTATCAGCAAAGGCTATTTCAGTAATGACAGAAATATACGACAAATTAATCTTAGATACTGGTGTATAGGAGGATTGACAAATGGGAATTAGAATGACTAATCAGATAATGATGAACAACACAATGAATAACATTAATAGAAATAAAATTGCGGTTGATAAAGTTACTACTCAGATGTCAACCGGTCAGAAGATTTCTAGAGCTTCTGAGGATCCTATTATAGCCATCAGAGCATTAAGATACAAAACCAATCTTAATGAATTAGAACAGTTCAAATCAAACATTGATGATGCACAGTCTTGGATGGAATTTTCACAGACAGCGTTGGAAAATATCTATAAATGTGTGTCTGAGACATATAGTAATTGCGTGAATGCTTCTACAGGTACATATAGTACATCACAGTATCAGGCTCTTTTAGATGAAATGAATTCACTGAGAGAACAGGTATATGCGGAAGGTAATGCCACATATGCAGACAGAAGTTTGTTGACTGGATATAAGACAAATATGGATTTGGCTTTCTCAGAACAGGATTCTATTGCAGAATATACCATTACAGAAAAGTTAACTCCGTCAGATATGGATACAATTTCATATATTTATGGGGACTTATCTTATTCAAAAGATAGTATTTTAGCAACAACAGATACTGAATATGATTCAACTTCAATAACAATGAGTAATCTATATAGATTTAGATTAGCTTATACTGACTTGACACCAGTATCATCACCAGCTGTTTTGGAATATGTTGACGCTTCTGGAACACAGCAGACAATGGAATTGGTAACAAAATCTTTGGGAGATGGAGCGGATCAGGCATATACACCAGAAACTGGGAAAATTGTTTTCATTCCGGAAACAGGTGAATTGATATATGGTGAAGATATGTATTCTACAGTTCAGTCATGGGAGAGTATGTCTTTTACATATGATAAAAAGGGTTTCAATAAAGGAGATTTACATCCTGAACATTATTTTGACTGTACAAACAAGCTTAATCAAGAAAAATATAAATATGTGAATGAAGATGTTACACAGGCTATTGAATATAGAGTCAACTTCAATCAGACATTGCAGGTAAATGTAGAAGCAAAGAATGTATTTGACCATTCTATAGGTCGAGATATGGATGACGTAATAGGCGCTTTAAGCGATTTGGTTGATATTGAAGAAAAGATAGCAGAAATTGAAACAATGCTTGATGATGAGCAATATGCTGATAAGACAGAGTATTTGAACTCTATGCTTGAAGCTGCTAATAAAGAGCATACCTACAGAAAAGAAAAGTTCACAAAGATGACAGAGGGTATGTTGACTAATTTTAAGAGTTATATGGATGATATAACAAAAGCAACAACAGATTTAGCTAGCAGACAGTCAAGATTGGATTTGACAAGTGAACGTGTTACTGCTTCTACATCCAATATGAAAGAATTGGCTTCTAACAATATAGGTGTAGATGAAGCAGATGTTATTATTGAACAATCATCGGCTCAACTTGCTTATGAATCAGCACTTACAGCTACTAGTAAAATAATGGGAGTAAACTTACTTAACTTTATCTAAAAATACTATTTCAGAAATAGAAAGCAAAATTATTTGCTTTCTATTCTGTGCATAAAGGAGAAATGAAGTAATATGGTAATTAATACAAAATTATTCGGAGAAATTACAGTAAATGAAGAAAAAATAATTTTTTTTGAAAACGGCATTATAGGATTCCCAGATATGAAAAACTTTCTTCTTATTCATGATGAGGAAAAGGATAAATCAAGTATTAAATGGTTACAATCAATAGAAGAACCAGGTTTTGCACTTCCGGTTATGGAACCATTTGTGGTAAAACCAGGATATAATCCAACTGTTAATGACGAATATTTAGCTCCTTTGGGAGAGTTCATTCCAGAGGATATGATACTTCTGGTAACAGTTACAATACCAACAGATATTGAAAAAATGACAGCAAATTTGAAAGCACCAATTATTATAAATGTAAAGAGTCAAAAGGCATGTCAATTAATAGTTGAGGATGCTGATTATATGGTAAAATATCCAATATATCAAATATTAAAAGAACGTTCAGCAAAGGCGGGTGAATAGAGTGCTTGCTTTATCAAGAAAGAAAAATGAAGCACTGGTAATTAATAACAACATAGAGATTACTATTTTGGAAATAAAGGGAGATCAGGTAAAAATAGGAATAAGTGCTCCAAAAGATGTGTCAATTTACAGAAAAGAATTGTATCTGCAAATTCAGGAAGAAAATAAAGCATCTGTAAATCTGGAAGGATTAAGTCAATTGGGAGATTTATTTAAATAAAAAAATAATAAGCTAAAGTTACAAAAGAGAAGTGCCGATATAACAGTTAGGATAACTATAGATAGTTTTAAGTCACACGGAGGTGATTTTAATGGAAATCGATGCAGTGAAAAATACAGCGTATCAAGGAAGTGGCAGTAGCATCAAAGAAACAACAGAGGTTCCCGAAATAGTAATAGACAGCACAGTACCGGATAAGAAAGAAACAAGTGGTTTAAATGAGGCAAGTAATGTATTATCAGGTAAGGATGTCAGTGCTAAGGATTTAAAAAAGTCTGTGGTTGAAATAAACAGCAAATTAAATAAAAACACAGAGGCTATTTTTGGAATTCATGAAGAAACAAACAGAGTAACAATCAAAATTATTGATAAAGAAAGTAAAGAGGTACTAAAAGAAGTTCCACCAGAGAAAACCTTAGAAATGATTGCGAAAATCTGGGAATTTGCTGGTCTTTTAGTAGATGAGAAGCTATAGGAGGTACCTAGATGAATATTAAAATGACAGGTATGGTATCAGGTCTTGATACTGATACTATTGTATCAGCACTAGTTAGTGCACAACGATATAAAGTAACAAAACTTACTAAGAAGAAAACCAAGACTGAGTGGAAAGCAGATGCTTGGAAAGAATTAAATACAAAAATTTATGCATTGTATACAGGAACTTTGGATAGTTTACGTTGGAGTTCTACATATGGGGCAAAGGCTACAACAATATCAAATACATCTTTAGCAGATGTTACAGCTGGTTCAAATGCTGTAGATGGAACACAGACATTAGCTGTTAAACAGTTGGCAAAGTCTGGATATATGACAGGTGGAGAAATATCAACAAGTGATGGTAGTACATTATCAGCTGATACTAAGCTTAGTCAGTTGGGATATACAGGCGGAGATGCAACTTTTGCCATTACAGTTGGTGGAAACGAAAAGACCATATCATTATCTGGTGATACCAAAATCAGTGATGTTATTTCCCAGTTAAAGAATGCTGGTGTTTCTGCCAGCTTTGATGTGAAAAATAAGAGAATCTTTGTAAACTCAAAGACTAGTGGTTTGGACGGCGATTTTGATTTTTCAGCAACTACTACTGATGGATTAAAAGCACTTAAGTCATTGGGATTGTATGCCAAGTCAGATGTGTCAAATGCGGCCTATACAGAATGGGCATCATACGATGGATATAGCTATGTATCAGGATACACAGGAACGGATGCAACTCAGATTGCCTATAATCAGAAGTATGAAGCATTGTTAGCTCAAAAAGAGGCTTCATATCAAGCAAAGGTTGACGAGGCAACAACTAGTCTTGAGGATATTTATACTGCGGCAGGTTATAGTAGCTATGATGATTATTTGACTGCTGTTTGTGGTGGAACTGATGCGGCTAGTATTGAAGCAAAGAAGCAGGATATGGAAAGCAATATCAGTACATATACTGCTGATTTAGAAACAGCTAAAAGTGAAAAAGAAGCTTTGCAGGCCGATATGGATGCATTAGATCCAACAGATGCTAATTATCAAACAGAAAAGGATGCTTTACAGGCTCAAATTGATGCAAAGCAAGCAGATATGGATGCCATTCAGGCTAATATTGATAGTGAAAAGGCGGCGTCAGATGAATTAAATTCGGCTACATCTTATAGTAATATTATAACTACCAATAATAGTAATCTTGCAAATGTAGAAACAGAAGTTCAGAATGAATTACAGACTAGAGCAGCAGCGGCAACTAGTGCATTGAGCACAGGATTTTCTTCCGGTGCAGTTAAGATTGCGGGACAGGATGCGATTATTGAATTAAATGGTGCAGAATTTAAGAGTAATACTAACTCATTTAGTATTAATGGTCTTACTATAGTTGCAAAAGAAACATCTACATACACAACTAAAGATGATGGTTCTATTGAATATAATGCAACATCTATTACAACAACAGATGATTATCAGGCAACATATGATGTCATTAAGAAGTTTTTCAAGGAATATAATGCATTAATAGTAGAAATGGACACATTGTATAATGCTGATGCTGCCAAGGGATATGAACCGTTAACTGATGAAGAAAAAGAAGCAATGACAGACGATCAGGTTGAAAAATGGGAAGATAAAATTAAGGATGCTATACTTAGAAAAGATTCAACATTAAGTGAAGTAACTTTGGCCATGAAGACGGCAATGAGTGGCGTTTATGAATATAATGGAACTAAGTATAGTTTGGCAAGCTTTGGTATAGAAACTGGTGCATATTTCAGTACTGACAAAAATCAAAGAGGAGTTTATCATATTGATGGTGATTCTGAAGATAGTACATCTTCGGCAAATGCGGATAAGTTAATGGCTGCATTAGCTTCAGATAAAGATGCAGTTGTTAATTTCTTTTCAAAACTTGCTGGTGATGTATATAGCACTCTGACTGATAAAATGAAGTCTATATCTGGTGTTAGAACAGTGTATCACGTGTATAATGACCAGTCTATGGCAAGTGAAGTAGATGATTATGAAGAACAGATTAAGAAGTTGGAAACTAAGATTTCTGCGTTAGAGGAAAGATATTATAAGCAGTTCTCAGCTATGGAAGTAGCTTTACAGAAACTAAATGAGAGTAGTTCTGCTCTTTCAGGCCTTTTAGGTTCTTAATAAATAGGCAAAAATATAAACATAATTGGGAGGACAATAAGGCATGGCATATACTAATGCACAGAATGCATATTCTGCATACAACAATAATAAAATATTGACAGCGACTCCGGCAGAGTTGACCTTAATGTTATATGAGGGAGCTATTAAGTTCTGTAATATAGCAATATTAGGTATTGAACAAAAAGACATCGAAAAAGCTAATAATAATATTAAAAAATGTAAGGCTATAATAGCCGAATTAAGAGCTACACTCAATTTTGACTATCCTGTTGCTCAGGACTTTGAAAATGTATATGTATATATTAATCAGAGATTGTCGGATGCCAATCTAAAGAAGGATAAGGAAATTCTTGAAGAAGTATTACGACATTTAAGAGGAATGCGTGATACTTGGAAAGAGGTTATGAAATTAGCAAAATAGTATAAGGATTTAAATATGAGAAATTCAGAATTGGATTTCTCATATTTATGCATATTAACGTCAGGTAAGATTCTGGTTATACAAATATATGTTGAAAGTGTTTTGTGAGGTGTGGTATGGAACAGAATATAAATTATATTGCAATAATGATAGACAGCCTTAACAAAAAGGTAAATGTATTAGATGAAATTCTGCAGATTAATAAAGAACAGAGTGAATTGATAGTTGATATTAAAAAAAATATGGCAGAATATGATGTGACTTTGGATAAGAAAGATAAATTAATAGAAAAGCTAAATATTCTTGATGATGGTTTTCAAAAAATATATGATAGAATACAAAGTGAAATAAAGAATAATTCTTCAAAATACCCGGAAGAAATAAAAGAAATGAAACGTCTTATTGCTTTAATAACTGATAAAAGTGTGGAAATACAGCAGGGGGAAGAAAAAAACAGACAGGTTATATCTGCCCAGTTTGCAAAAGTGAGACAGGAAGTTAAGGCATTTAGAGATAATAAAAAGGTAGCATATAAATACAGTACAAATATGCAGAGAACAGAGTATGTTCCATCACAATTTTTAGATAAGAAAAAATAAAAAAAGTACTAAAGCACTATAAATATATTTAACATAGGTCCGATATATATAGTGAAAAGAAATAACAACTAAAGGTAGGTTGTTTGGTAGGTTAATAGGTCGACAAAAAGTCTAAAAAAAGTCTAAAATCTATTGACCGATTTGGATAAATTAGTGTATTATCACTATAGTGACTGCTTTCAGTTATGGTAGTGGTTTACAATAAAACAAATAATATGCAACATGGAAGTTGCAACACATTCAAGGAGGAATGAAACTATGGTAGTACAGCACAATTTAACAGCTATGAATGCTAACAGACAGTTAGGAATCACAACAGGAACTCTTGCAAAATCAACTGAAAAATTATCTTCAGGTTACAGAATTAACCGTGCAGCTGATGATGCAGCTGGTCTTTACATCTCAGAAAAAATGAGAAACCAGATCAGAGGTCTTAATCAGGCATCTGATAATGCAGAAGATGGTATTTCTTTGATTCAGGTTGCTGAAGGTGCACTTGGCGAAATCCATTCAATGTTACAGAGAATGAGCGAATTATCTGTAAAAGCAGCTAACGATACTAATCAGTCTATCGATAGAGCAGCTATCCAGATGGAAATCGATGCATTATCTTCAGAAATCACAAGAATTGCTGAAACAACTCAGTTCAACAAAATGAACTTATTTACTTCAACTAAGACTCTTTCTTTACAGATTGGTGCTAACCAGGGTCAGTCAATCGGAGCTAACCTTTCAAAAGTTACTTCATCAACTCTTAAAGTAAATCAGTTAAAGATGAGTTCATTTGCAAGCGCTGGTTCAGCTATCACTAAGGTTCAGGATGCTATCAACGAAGTATCTAAGATGAGATCTCACTTAGGTGCATTACAGAACAGATTAGAGTACACTGTTTCTAACTTAAATTCATCTTCTGAAAATACTCAGGCAGCTGAATCAAGAATTAGAGACGTTGATATGGCTGATGAAATGGTTAAATACAGCAAGAGCAATATCTTAATGCAGGCTGGACAGTCTATGTTAGCTCAGGCTAATCAGCAGACTCAGGGTGTATTATCACTTATTGGCTAATATTTAACTATTTAAAGTTGAATGAAATAAGAGCTGCCCTTTTGGGTGGCTTTTATTTTTATTTACACAAGTAGCATAGTTTACACGAAAGAATTGAATTATTATAATATATGTTCTTTTTTTATGATTTAACGCAGAATACTCGTGATGTTGGTTATGCGATGAATACATAGAGAAGAAATTAATTTGATATATGATTGCTTATGAAGATGAGTAGCAGTAAAATTTATATTTTTTGGTTTGTTAGGAAAAAAGAAATGGGTAGGGTATGAATAAATGAATAAAGTTATTGAAAGCTTTAAAATGATTATAGAAAAATCAGAAGAGTTGTATGGATTGGCAATGTTCGATAAAAGGGCAACATGGGAAGAACTTGAAAAGTTTATTAATTTATTAGAAGATTATACACAATTGAAAAAGGAAAATAACATAAATAACAATATAGATTATTATGAAGATATAGATAAGTTGAGGAATGCTTCAAAAAGAAAAGACTATTTAGAAGTAATAGATTGCATAAAGTTTGAAATGCAACCTAAATTTACAAAAGAATTCTAATAGGTGGGAATAATATGGAGAATAATTTATTTGAAAGAAATCTGGAGATTATAAAGAAATATAATTTGGACGTTTACAATTACGTAATAGATAATATGGAAGAGGTAGAGTTGGCTAATGTTTTGAATAAAGAAAAATCATTAGCTGAGGAATCATATTCATATAGTATAGAGGTTGAAAATCAGGTATATCATTTGGATAGTAAATATATGCCAAATGGAATTGCTAATGTTTGGGCAGAAGCCCAAGGGGAATTAAAAGAGGGACATATTGCTATTTTATTTGGATTAGGTAGTGGTAAATATTTCTCTGCAATAAGAAACAACATGAGTGGAAACGTTTTATGTATGGTATATGAACCAAATAAGCAACTTTTTTTAAATTCTTTAAAAGAAATAGACTATGCTGAGTTTCCGGAATGCTTTCATATTATTGTTGATGGAATTAATGAGGTAATGTTTCCTCAGTATTTAATACATTATGTACAAATATACAATAGAGACTTTCTAAGATGGGCTATACATCCTAATTATGCCAATATGTATCCAGAAAAAATTGCTGAGTGCAAGGCTAAAATTAGTTCAAGAATGTTGGATTTGGTATCGGAATCTAATATAGGAAGGCTGTATGCTGGAAAGATGACACTTAATGGTATTATGGCTATGAAGTATTTTTCTGAATGTTCATTACTTGATCAGATAGAGAGCATTTCAGGAAAAGATTTTGATGAAGATATACCAGTAATCATTGTATCAGCAGGTCCATCTTTAAAAAAGAATATCTCACTACTAAAAAAAGCAAAAAATAAAGCTCTTATTTTGGCCACAGATACAGCATTAAAAACATTGAATGAAGAAGGAATAAAGCCGGATGCTTACGTAATAGTAGATTGCCATAAATCTTTGAGAAAATTCCAAAATGAGTATGCCGTAAATACAACAATGATTACATTAGAAACAGCAAACGCCAACGTCCTCGATTTGGCAAAGGGAAAGAAAATATTTATGAATAATTCTCTGGGATATGGAGGAAAGATATTTCAGGAATTTGGAAAACGTTATGATATAAATGCCAGTGGTGGTTCAGTTGCTACTGTATGCTATGTTATTGCAAAAAGAATGGGATTTAAAAAGATTATTCTAATAGGGCAGGACTTAGCATATACAGAAAACAAAAGATATGCTGATGCTGGCTTTAAAGTTAGAGGCATGGATATTGATAATGAAGAAGATAAGGATATGTTTTTAGAAGTTGAAGATATTTATGGCAATCCAATAAAGACCTCTTATGATTTTAAAATGTATATTGATTGGTTTGAAGCTAATATTGCTTATGATAAAGATATTAATGTATGGGATGCAACTGAAGGCGGAGCTAAGATAGAAGGAACAATAATAGATACTTTAGAAAATGTAATTAACAACGAATGTAAGGTGGAATTTGATTTTGAAAATTATATGAAAAATATTCCACAGGCTTTTGATGAGGAAGAAAAAGTCGTATTAAAAGAGAAGTTATTAGAATTTCCTACAAAAATTCAAGCTATTCGAGAGAAAGCTCTAGAAGGTATTGAACTATATAAGAAAATGGTTGATATGGTTGATTCTCAAAATATAGATGGTGCTAAGCTACAAGAAATCAGTGATAAAGTGTCCGAAATAGTAATATATTTTGAAAACTCTGGTGAATATCAGATTATTTCCAATTTATGTATGCATATTGAAAATGAGATAATATCAGACATGTTGAAAGATAATGGTGATGATGAAAATGACCTAAGAGTATTAGCTAATAAGGGAATTGCCATGATGGAAGCTACAGAACAGGGTGTTGATGAAGTTCTTGGAATATTCAGAGATGAAGTATTACCTACGGTGATGGAGGAAGCATAATGAATATACTATTTTGTCAGTATAAGAATGTGGCTGAATTGGATACAGAGGATACATTAAAGTATATGGGACACAATGTGGATATGCTGGATTCTTCAAAATATGGGAATGACTATGATGTAAAATATATGGAGGATTTACAGAAGAGATTAAATGCTATGAATTATGACTTGGTGTTTTCTATAAACTTTACACCAATTGTATCCAAGGTATGTAATATATACAAAATCAAATATGTGTCTTTGGGAGTTGATTCACCATGGTATCAGCTGAATTCAGAAGCTGTAAAAAATGAATGCAACTATATATTTCTTTTTGATAAGATTCAGTATGAAAAATATAAGGATTCTAATCCGGGAAGAATATTTCATTTACCATTAGCTTCAAATACGCGTTTTTTTGACACAATTCCAGATAATGATGAGGAAGCTGATAAGTTTAGTTGTGATGTTTCTTTTGTCGGTTCCTTATACGAAGATAAGCAAAAATATGACTTTTATAAGAAGTTTTTGCCAGAATATATCCAGGGATATTTAGATGCTGGAATGGAAATACAAAAAAATATATATGGATATAATGTGTTTAATGACATTATAACTGGTGAAATGGCCGAAAAAATCCTTGAATGTATTCAATATGAATCAGCTGAGGATTACGATGTTGATGCAAAGGAAATAGTGATTAGTGAAATTATTGGAAAAAAATGTAGCCAGCTAGAAAGAACAGAATTGGTATGTAAATTAGCTGATAACTTTGACTTCAAGCTATATACTCAAAGTGATACATCCAAATATCAAAATATAAACAATATGGGACCAGTGGATTCCAGATATGCAATGCCTAAGGTTTTTAAAGTTAGTAAAATAAATATTAATACTACTATAAAAACTATTGAGAGTGGAGTACCACTTAGAGTTTTTGATATTATGGCTGCTGGTGGCTTTGTTTTAACTAATTACCAAAGTGAACTATACGATTACTTTGTGCCGGGAGAGGATTTGGTTATATTCAACGATTTAAATGACCTGGTAGAAAAAGTGTCATACTATTTGGAAAATGATGAAGAGAGAAAACGAATTGCCTTAAATGGCTATAATAAGGTAAAATATGTTCACTCTGTGGAGAATAGATTAAAAAATATATTTGAAATAGTATTTGGTGATTCGGCATACAACTATGGTAGGAATGTTGTTGAAGAAATCAATATGGCGAGGGCATTATGTGGTTTACTTGGGCAATTGCAAATGAATAGCATTATAGACATTGATATGTTGTTTGGTAAGGCTAACCAAAATGGTGCTAATGTACAGTTTGATTCTAACTACATAGTGGATGGATTAGAATTGATGTGTTCGAGAACTATGGTTGCTAATACTTATTCCAATATATTTAATGTAGCAGAGTTGGGAAGAAAAACATATGATTTGGCTATAATGTGTAATGTATTAAGACTATTAAATGATAATGAAAAGATAGCTATATTGAAGGAAATATCATCCATATCGGCTATAATTATAGTTGAGTATAGAGATGATTATTTAAATTTAATTCAAAACAATACCAATTATGAAGTTAAGAAAATTGATATTTTAGGACAGGAATTTCTATTAATAATATGCTAAGGTTATTGGGGGATTTTGAATATGGAAAAGAAGTACCAAAGAACATTGTACGCCTGTTTTCTAGGTTATATTGTACAGGCGATAGTTAATAATTTTGCACCACTATTATTTTTAACATTTCAAAGAACTTATGGTATACCCTTGTCAAAGATAACACTGTTAATAACATTTAATTTTGCTATACAATTATTGGTAGACTTAGTGGCGGCAGGCTTTGTGGATAAAATTGGATATAGAGTATCAATGGTTGCGGCACACATATTTGCCGTATTAGGGTTAGTGCTAATGACAATATTGCCGGAAATATTTAATGATGCATTTATCGGATTGCTAATTTCTGTTATGTTATATGCAATAGGTGGAGGATTATTGGAGGTATTAGTAAGTCCTATAGTAGAGGCACTACCAAGTGAACATAAAGAGAAAACTATGAGTTTATTACACTCGTTTTACTGTTGGGGACATGTGGGAGTCGTATTAATATCTACTCTGTTTTTTGCTACTGTGGGTATCTCCAAGTGGAAAATATTAGCTTGTTTTTGGGCTATATTGCCATTAATTAATGTATTTGCTTTTATGAGAGTTCCAATTTGTCATTTAGTGGAAGAGGGCAAAACTGGATTGTCACTAAAGGAGTTAATTAAAATGCCTATATTTTGGCTATTTATTTTGCTAATGATATGTTCAGGAGCCAGTGAACAGGCTGTAAGTCAATGGACATCTACCTTTGCGGAGACAGCATTAGGAGTTAGTAAAACTGTAGGTGATTTGAGTGGTGTGCTTATATTTGCTACATTAATGGGAACCGCCAGAATGCTTTATGGGAAATACGGTGATAGGATTAATTTGAAGAAAGCAATTATAGCTAGCGGGATATTATGTGTGTTTTCGTATTTGATGATTTCCATTCCTGATATTACCATTATAAATCTATTAGGATGTGGGATATGTGGTTTTTCAGTGGGCATATTCTGGCCAGGAACCTTTAGTATTGCATCTGCTACTATTAAGAGAGGTGGAACTGTGATGTTTGCTTTTTTAGCTTTAGCAGGTGATGTAGGGTGTTCAGCGGGACCAACATTAGTAGGATTTGTCTCAGAGTTGTTTAACGGAGATTTGAAACGAGGAATTATGGTGGCTGTAATTTGTCCGGTGATATTATTATTAGGAATGACGCTGGTGAGAAAGAGTGAAAATTAAAGTATGAATAAATGTCATTATAAATTTCCTGTTGGAAACTTGTGTATAATGGAGGAGTCAGGGTATTTAATAGGTCTGACTATTGAAGAAGAATATGAAGCAAGTGATGATAATGAAAATTCTTTTATTAGAGATGTATACAGTCAGTTGAAAGAGTATTTTGTCGGAAAACGTAAAAAATTTGATATACCAATTAAATTTGAAGGAACAGAATTTCAAGTAAAGGTATGGGAGCAATTATGTAATATCCCCTATGGAGAAACCAGAAGCTATGGGGATATTGCAAAAAATATAGGGAATACAAAGGCATCTAGAGCTGTGGGTGGTGCTAATAACAAAAATCCAATAATGATAGTTGTACCTTGTCACAGAGTAATTGGTGCAAACGGCAAAATGGTAGGATTTGCCTGTGGGATTGAAGTTAAGGAATATTTATTAAGTTTAGAAGCTAAATATAAATAAGTAAACAATAGGGAGTACCGTAAAAGTTGGAATAGGGAATAATATTATATAGTGGTAAAGAAATGTAGAAAATAACAGGACATGTACTTAATTAAGTAAAGTAATAATTATATATTAGTATATGTTATTTGCAAAAAAAGACAGATTAGTTTAACATACATATAGATGAAATACACGACTGGCGGAAGCAGGTGTTAACTTGTGTAGGAATTACCTACAGGGAGTGTATTTATATATTAAGAGCCGACCGCCTGGGCAGCAAAGATATGATTGCGCCCAGGCGGTTTTTTGTATCTTTGAAACAAGCAAGTTATAAATTTGGAGGTTTTTAGAATGAAAATGCTATCACTTGAACAGGAACTAAAAGGAAATGAATACCCAGGTCGTGGAATCGTTATTGGTAAATCAGCAGATGGTAAAAACGCTGTAACTGCTTATTTTATCATGGGAAGAAGCTCAAACAGCAGAAACCGTGTATTTGTAGAAGAAGGAGAAGGAATAAGAACAGAAGCCTTTGACCCTTCTAAATTGGAAGACCCTAGTCTTATTATCTATGCACCAGTCAGAGTATTAGGAAACAGAACTATTGTTACTAACGGTGACCAGACTGATACAATTTATGACGGAATGGATAATGAACTTACATTTGAACAGTCACTTAGATGTCGCGAATTTGAACCGGACGGTCCTAACTATACACCTAGAATTTCAGGTGTTATGCATGTTGAAGCTGGTAAATATGACTATTCAATGTCTATTTTAAAGAGTAATAATGGTAATCCGGATGCATGTAACAGATATACATTTTCATATGAAAATCCAGTAGCTGGAGAAGGTCATTTCATTCATACATATGCTAGAAATGAAAATCCACTTCCAAGTTTTGAAGGAGAACCTAAATTAGTAGACATTCCAAATGATATTGATGCTTTTACTGAAATGGTATGGACTAGCCTTAATGAGGAAAATAAGGTTTCATTATTCGTAAGATTTATAAATCTTGAAACTGGAAAATATGAAACAAGAATAGTTAATAAGAACAAATAATGCTGTTTTGAAAAAGTGAGAAAATGTGCTGTTAGTTATATAACATATGGTTTTGATTTACGCGAGCAACGAGGAGAAAATTATGTTTAAATAGGTTTTCGACGAGCACCGCGAAACTCACTAAACTCGCAAAGCGTGTTTATCAAATTTGGTGAAGATATGTTGCACATTGAATAATAACTAAATTGCATTAGGTATAAATATAATAAAAATTGAGTTGGGCTAATTAAAAAAGAAATGGAGAAAAGATATGAACGAAATTCAGTTAAAATATGGTTGCAATCCAAATCAGAAACCTTCAAGAATTTATATGGAAGATTGTAGTGAACTTCCTGTTACAGTATTAAATGGTAATCCGGGATATATTAATTTTCTTGATGCATTTAATGGTTGGCAGTTAGTTAAAGAGTTAAAAGAAGCTACAGGACTTCCAGCAGCTACTTCTTTTAAACACGTTTCACCAGCAGGTGCAGCAGTAGGTTTACCTTTAGATGATACTTTAGCAAAAATATACTGGGTAGATGATTTAGGAGAATTATCACAATTGGCATGTGCTTATGCAAGAGCAAGAGGCGCTGACAGAATGTCATCATTTGGTGATTTTATAGCTTTATCAGATGTTTGTGATGCTGATACTGCCAAATTAATCAAGAGAGAAGTATCTGACGGTGTTATTGCACCTGGATATACTGAAGAAGCCTTAGAGATGTTGAAGGCAAAGAAAAAGGGAGGATATAACGTAATTCAGATTGATCCTTCATATGTACCAGCAGCTATCGAAAGAAAACAGGTATATGGAATTACATTTGAACAGGGAAGAAATGAATTAGATATTAATACTGATTTATTATCTAATATTGTAACTAAGAATAAAAATATCCCTGAATCAGCAATTATTGATATGAAAATTGCACTTATTACATTGAAATATACACAATCAAATTCAGTATGTTATGTAAAGGGCGGACAAGCAATTGGTATCGGTGCAGGACAGCAGTCAAGAGTACATTGTACAAGACTTGCAGGACAAAAAGCTGATAACTGGTTCCTTCGTCAGGCACCACAAGTTTTGAATTTAGAATTTGTTGATGGATTAGGACGTGCTGATAGAGATAATGCTATTGATGTATACATTGGAGATGAATACGAAGATGTACTTCGTGAAGGTGAATGGCAGAAACGCTTTAAAGTAAAACCAGAAGTATTTACTCGTGAAGAAAAGAGAGCCTGGTTAGACAAGAATACAGATGTTACATTAGGTTCAGATGCATTTTTCCCATTCTCAGATAATGTTGAAAGAGCATATAAGAGTGGTGTTAAATATATTGCACAGCCAGGTGGTTCTGTAAGAGATGACCTTGTTATTGAATGTTGTGATAAGTATGATATGGCAATGGCATTTACAGGAATAAGATTGTTCCATCACTAGTTTGAGGGAATGCCTTAG
>CAYOMP010000030.1:0-25369 GCA_964405075.1 uncultured Lachnospiraceae bacterium | reverse complement strand
CATAAATAGTGGGCATTCACATAATACATCAAAATATTTATCCATAAATTCTCCTTTTGTTGAAATTTCAACATACTTTATAAAAAGATTTTACTATACTATGGTCAACACGTAAACGCATGAACAAAAAGAAGTTGACTTTATACTAACAATATCAACCATTAATTTTTTAATTTAACAGGAGGTTACTTATGTTAAGAAGAATAATAAAAATAAACGAAGAAAAATGCAACGGGTGTGGCGCATGTGCTACTGCCTGCCACGAAGGCGCAATTAAGATAATTAATGACAAAGCTACTCTTACTCGTGAAGATTACTGTGATGGGTTAGGTGATTGTTTACCAGCCTGCCCTACAGGTGCAATATCTTTCGAGGAACGTGAAGCCCTAGCATATGACGAAGCCGCAGTATTAGCTGCAAAAAAGGCTCAGGCAGAAGAAACCCTTGCCTGCGGTTGTCCAGGAACTCAGGCAAAAACAATTTCCCATAAAAAATCTGATACACCTACCACAGCAGTAGAGAGTCAGCTTATGCAGTGGCCTGTGCAGATTAAGCTTCTTCCAATAAATGCACCATATTTTGAAAATGCAAATCTCTTAATTGCGGCAGATTGTACAGCATATGCTTATGGAAATTTTCATAATGAATTCATTCGCAATCACATCACTCTTATAGGATGTCCTAAGTTAGACGAAGGTGATTATGCTGAAAAACTTACTCAAATAATTGCAAATAACAATATTAAGAGTGTAACAGTTGTTCGTATGGAAGTTCCATGCTGTGGTGGGATCGAACATGCGACAAAAACAGCTCTACAAGCCAGTGGAAAATTCATTCCTTGGAATGTTGTCACTATTTCCACTGATGGAAAAATTTTAGAATAGGAGGCTACTATGAATCAAAAAATGTTTTGTTTTCAATGCGAACAGACTGCAGGTTGCACTGGTTGTACAGGGCGTGCTGGTGTGTGTGGTAAGTCATCAAATGTAGCTAAGCTACAGGATAAACTTACCGGCGCATTGATTGGTCTTGCCAGAGCAACTGAAAACAATGAATCACTAATTACACCTACTACAGATAAACTTATCCTTGAAGGATTATTTACAACTATTACAAATGTAAATTTCAACGAAGAAACTCTCAACGCACTGATTAAACGCATTGAAGATGAAAAAAAGAGAATTATTCCTTTATGTTTTGAATGTGCATCACCATGTGGGAAAAATTATGATTACGATATGGAATCGCTCTGGAACGCCGATGAAGACATCCGTTCGCTAAAGTCATTGATACTATTTGGTATCCGCGGTATGGCAGCTTATGCATATCATGCAGCTGTTCTTGGATATGTTGATGAAATAGTCAATCGTTTCTTTTACAAAGCCTTGATAGCTATCGGAATGGATAGCTTTGGAATGGAAGAACTTTTACCTATAGTACTAAAGGTAGGTGAGATAAACCTAAAATGTATGGAATTACTTGATATGGCAAACACCAATACTTATGGTCATCCAACTCCTACAAATGTCACGTTAACTGTTGAGAAAGGTCCTTTCATTGTTATTACTGGACATGATTTATATGACTTAAAACAATTACTGGAACAAACTAAAGATAAAGGTATTAATATCTATACTCATGGTGAAATGCTTCCCGCTCATGGTTACCCTGAATTAAAGAAATATCCTCATTTAAAAGGAAACTTTGGTACAGCATGGCAAAATCAGCAAAAGGAATTTGACAATATTCCAGCTCCAATCCTTTATACTACAAATTGCTTAATGCCACCAAAGGATTCATATAAAGACAGAGTATTTACAACAGAAGTAGTTTCTTATCCTGAAATAGTTCATATTGGCGAAAATAAGGATTTCACTCCTGTTATTGAAAAAGCCCTTGAACTCGGCGGATACTCTACTGATATGGATTTTACCGGAATAAATGGAGGAAATACAGTTACAACTGGTTTTGCCCACAACACTGTCCTTTCTAATGCTGATGAAATTATTAAGGCTGTAAAGACTGGTGCTATTAAACATTTCTTCCTTGTTGGTGGATGTGATGGTGCAAGAGTTGGAAGAAATTATTACACAGAATTTGTAAAAAATACTCCAGCTGACAGTATTGTTCTTACACTAGCTTGTGGCAAATATCGTTTCAATGATTTAGACCTTGGTAAAATCGGAGACTTCCCTAGAATTATGGATATGGGACAATGTAATGATGCATATAGTGCTATTAAAGTGGCTATTGCCTTATCAGAAGCATTCAACTGTTCTGTCAATGAATTGCCATTATCTATGGTATTGTCATGGTACGAACAAAAGGCTGTATGCATATTGCTTACATTACTTCACTTAGGTATAAAAAATATTTTATTAGGACCTACATTACCTGCATTCATTTCACCAAATGTTCTTAACCTCCTTGTTGAGAATTACAATATTGGTCCAATTTCAACACCAGAAAAAGACTTAGCTAAACTACTTGGTTAAAATGTCAAAAAAAATCCTAACATTAATTATTTTAATTATAGGGATTTTAGAAATAACATTTTAAGTATAAAACAAATATGTAATTCAAATTATATATTCTCTAAATAACTGGACTTTGATAAATATTGAGCCTTAGAATAGTTAAATAAACGTTCTAAGGCTTAATTATATTTTATAACCCATTTTACCTTTGTTTTCCAAAAGAATAGTGTTACAATAACATTAACTTTTGTATTTTAATAAAAGGCATATTATTCAATTTTTTAAAACAAGATTTACTTTTAAAAAATACGTTACATTTTATAACTCTTATAAATTGTAACGTAAAAAAGTACTTCCCATAGCTGACAAAACTGAACACAAATTATCGGGTAAACTATGTTCCTTCAAAGAATTTTCCTGAAGAATTTGAAACAATAGTTATTCCTGAAAATACCTGGGCAGTTTTTCCATGTATTGGTCCTATGCCAGATTCTCTCCAAAAGGTGAATACTGAAATATACACTGAATGGCTTCCTGGCAACAGCGATTACGAAATTGCTGGAATGTACAATATTGAATATTATACATCACCTTTAGATTATCCAAATGGAAGTCAAGATGAAAATTATTATAGCGAAATATGGATGCCAGTTAAAATGAAAAAGTAATGTAAAAACAATTATATAAAATAACAATTAATGTTATGGAAGAGAGGAACATATGAAAATAAGGGGGATTTTGCATGAACGAACAAACGCTTTCAGACATTATGATATTAGGATTAAATCTTGTAATTTGGCTAGTTATAATTGCACTATTTATGGCAGTTGGAGTTTTAGTTTTTAAATTAATAAAAAAACACAAATAGACTACTATCATACATAAGATTCTGTAAATTTATAGAATAGGAGTTTACTTTATCAATTAAGTGCACCCAAAATGTTAGGCACAAAACTAACATTTGGAGTGCACTTAATTTTACATCTACTGATTCTCACAAAACCACTCATACACTTCTTTGCAGAATTATTAATCATGCAAAGAATAACTGCTATATACAACATTTCAAATTTTTTCAACTATATATCACTTTTCAAATACCTTCCCATTAATCCAGCAAAGCACTGTTAAGCAAACAATAAATAACACTGCATATACCGCAGTTGGCAAAAATTCAGTTCCAAATACAACCATAATCATAACAACTGGTGTCCACAATAATAAACTGTATTTAAGTGCAAATTTGAACCAGCTTCCATTTGCATCATTGAATTCTGTTAGTCTATAGAATACAGCGATAAATGCTCCTGATAATAAAAACCAACTGTAAAAATTAATAAGAAATGGAACTCTATCTGATTCTGATACCTGTATTGCATTATAACTACAAAACTGTGGCAATACAAAAGCAATTCCCTGATCTGCCGCAATGACTAATACTGGAAATGCAACCATACTAATTACAACAGCTTTTATAAAAGTTTTCTTACTACATTCTCTCCAGCCTGTTTCTATTGGCTTTTTATACATAACTCCTAAGATAATTCCAAGAATAATCATTGTAATTGAGTCACAAACTAAATCAGATATTCTAAATGCCACCTGTGCAACAGAACCATCTGCATAGGCAAGTCCCATAAACTGTGGGAAAAAGTTAGATATCCAGTTAAGACTTACATAAGTTAAGCTTCTTGCATATGAATTCTTAAATGGAATTTTTCTTCCTAAAATATAATAACCAACTGCCATTAATATCTTGTCACACGCCGAATAAATAGTTAATGAGTTTGAAAGAAATTCTGGTTTTCCATGTTCATGCAAAATAAATCTTCCAGCAAGCATATGTGTTACTGCAGTTAATATCCCTGCGCATACTGCAAATAACAGGCTCTTCCACACTACCTCAATTACTACACTTTTCATTTTTTCTTCTTTGTAATTTGTTTTTTGATTCATCATAATCCTCCATTAGTAACTAGTTACTATACTCTTTTATAATAAATCCTATTTGTAAAAATAGGATTATTTACTTTATTTTCGATATACTATTTATAATTGAACATTACAATTCAAAATAGTTTTCTATGTAATTGCTATTTGTACTATCTTATTTAGTTTTCAAAAATTCCCCATTTCAAACATTTTATTTTGTATCCAGCTCAAAATCCTCAAAACTAAATATAAGTTTGATTTACTAAAGAATTAACTATATTTCAATTACTTTACATATCTTTCAACCAGTAACTTATCCACATTTGTTTCAATCAAATGTAGCCCTTTAAACAAACCTTCCACTTCTGCTTCAGTCATTCCATGAAACAAATCTTCTAAGCCCATTCCTGCTTTTTCCATAAATACATCATAAAAATCCAAGAATTTCTTTTCCAAAACAATACGAATGGCTCTTGTTCCTTTTTCTGGCATTAAGGAAATAAATCCTTTCTTTTCAAGAACAGCAGCAATCTTTTTTATATTCTGTCTTGAACAACCTGCATGCTTGGCAACCTCTGTGAGTGAAGGTGGCTCTGGAAAGGAAGCAACAATTACCAAAACAATAAACTGCTTGCTGGTAATATCTCCCAATATCTTATCAAATTCTGTTTGTATCTTGTTTTGCAAAATGAAGAGTTCTGAAAAAATCAGTCTTTTCTTTTGCATTAAATCAAGCTGCATTTCCAAACCTTTGTATGAATCCATAAAATTTCTCCTTTAACAAAAACAGTATAGCAACTAGTTACCATTATGTCAATCATTTCCTTTTCGCTGAATATTAATCTGAAAATTGTCTGCGGCTGATGCACTAACACCACCATCGCATACAATAAAACTTCAAGGTACGTAGGGTTATTATCATGATAAGAAATACTATGTTATTTTCATATAATCCTTTTATTTCTTTACTTCATCAGTTCATCCGTAAGTCGAATAATTTCTGGTGCTATTCTTTCACGTTCTCTATTAACTGTCTTTTTGTAAACTGGATATGCGAAGCAGGCAAGTGCTCCCCCTGCAATCCCAATAACAATACCTATAATCATTGCTATAACACCTTTTAAACCTAAGCTATCACCTAAATTCGTCATTATAAGGCTCATTCCACAGCCCATAATCAGTACACCTATAATACCAAATGAAAGAGAAATTGTAGTCGCCTTCTTAGTTACACTAGCATCCAGTCTGCGTAATTGTTCCATTTTATCCTCTTCTTGTGGTTCATACTTTTTGCGTATTTTCTTTAATTCTTCCTGCTCTTTCGCGGAATAAGTAAAATTGAACTCTTTATTCTGGCTTTCCATATTAATTTTGCTCCTTTTTATCTTTCCAAAACTGTTAAAATATAGTTTTTCTCTCTTATTGTTTTCTATTACATATTAAACTCTCTGGATTCTCACCGTGAATGTCGTTCCCTTTCCAAGAGTACTTTCAACACTAATTTCACCATGCATAATATCTATTACACGTTTTACAAGTGCCAGTCCAAGACCATTGCCCTGTGTGGCATGTGAAGTATCACCCTGATAGAATTTTTCAAAAATATGAGTTCCTATTTCTGGAGATATACCACAACCTGTATCTTTTACTTTTACAATTGCATATTGTTCTGTAGTTGTAAGAGTTACTGTAACCTTTCCACCAACTTCTGTAAACTTAAAGGCATTAGAAAACAGATTATTCCACACATGACTTAAAAGTTCTGCATCCGCTTTAACTCTTACATTTTCTGCAATATCTGTATCAATCTCAATTTCTGATTTTTCCCACACATTTTCATACTGTAAAAGGCACTCACATAGCTGTTCTCCCAAATCAAACTCCGTAACTTGAGGATAAATCTGTTGATTTTCCAAACGATTTAATTTCAGAATGTTTGTCATCATATCCGCAATTCTACGTGATCCATCCGCTATACCTTTTGCATACTCTATACGTTTTTCTTCAGACAAGTCAGGAGCCTGCATAAGCATCCCATAATTTTGCATGACTGCAAGTGGAGTTTTCATTTCGTGGGAAACATTCGCTATAAAATCCGTTTTGAGTGTTTCCACACCTGAAAGCTCTTCTGCCATTTTATTAAAACAATCAATTATATTATTGAAATTTTCATCAACACTAAAACGTGAAACTGGATGTATCCTTACTTTAAAATCTCCTTCTATGATTCTTTCAGATGCTTCTACAATATGTTTTGCAGTTCTCTCGACAGTGAGTTTTCTGCGTATTTTGTCAATTATTGCAAATATTCCACTTAAAAACATGACATTAGCAAATGTTAATTTTGCCGCTGTACTGATATTTATATCTGTCAGTTCAATATTCATGGAATAAGCCATTGTACTAACAAAAAGCATTGTAGTACAGGTAACGACAGCTGCACATATTGTAAAAAAAACGAAATAATTACAAAGAGCCTTTAAAACTTTTTGTACTATCAAATCCTGCTTCATTTTAGCACCGCCTTGTATCCCAGTCCGTGAACAGTTACGATTTCAAAATCTTCGCACTCTGAAAGTTTCTGACGAAGTTTTGTCATATACACATCAACTGCCCTTGGGGCAGTTTCCGTATCCGCACCCCAAAATTCATCCATAAGCTGTGTCCTTGTAAATGTCTTTTTCGGATATGACAACATTTTGTAAAGAATACTGAATTCACGATTGGTCATTGGTATTTCTTCATTATTCAGATAAGCAGTATGCTCATCCACGTCCATGGAAAAAGCACCAACTTCTAATTTCCTATTTGCAACAATCTTTGCACGACGAAGAAGTGCGCCAATACGAAGCAACAATTCTTCAAAATCAATTGGTTTTACCATATAATCATCCACTCCAATGTTAAACCCCTTCTGCTTAGATGCAATATCATCACGAGCAGTCATAAATAAAATTGGAATATTTTCATTCAGTTCTCGCACATTTTTTGCAAATTCAAAGCCATCAACACCTGGCATCATAATATCAGATATAATAAGGTCAAACATATTGGCATAGAGTTCATCATAAGCTTGCGTTGCATCGAGACAGCCAATTGCCTCATAACCACTATGATTCAAAAACGAACATACCGTTCTGTTAAGTTCTCTATCATCTTCTACAACCAATATCTTAAACATCGTATTTCCTCCATAAACTATTATAATTTATTCTATATCATAACACTCAAATGTTAAAGTTTTGTTTGAATTTTGGTTCGCTTATAATTTTTTAGAAAAAAAGGAACAATATCGATAATTCGACACGTTCCAATTTTACTTAATGCTTTTCAAATGCTTTTCAAAAAATACCTTCTTTATTATTCATTTTAGCCTTTCATAATTTTATCACTAAGATTATTGATTTTTCTGCGTATTACCTCTTTTTCTATTACATAATGCACTGTTTTTCTAATTAGGCTTCACCAGAAAGTCTCTTTTTAGCTTCTTCCACAGACTCTCCTTCTCTGGCAAAAAGCTTTTCAACACACTTATCAGTTACTTTGTTAAATCCGTCAACGGCACCTTTTTCGATTTTCTTATATCCACCTACAACACCATCTTCTATCTTCTTATAACCTTCCACTACGACTTCTACGATTTTTTCATTTGCTTCTATTAATTTAGACATTATTATTAACTCCTTTTCCTGATTTGTGATTCTATTGTATTTCTTGATTATTTATCTTTGTTTTAAGAAATGTTTGAATTTTGTTAAAATAATCTTCAATAAATGCTAGGTATTGTGAAAGGCTGCTATTTCTTCGCAGTAATAGTAGCCTTCGCATAAACTTCCTCTATTCCGCCATTATGCTTGTCCCACATGCACCACAATATTTCATGTCAGCAGACGTTTTTGCACCACAATTTGGGCACATTACTATTATTGTCTTTTTCTCTTTTTCCAATGTTGAAATCATCTCTTTTGCTTCTTTAATAACAGAATACCTCTCCATAATTTCCGGACACATTTCATCTCCAGCCTCTAGTCTGACTAAAGCAAGATTTCCAATTTCTTTTGTCAATACCTTAATCTTCTTCTGCTGTTCAGCAATCTTTCCATCAAGTTTACAATTATCTGCTCCATTTTTCATACTTTTAACAATGCTTGACATTCCTGCATTTAATTTACCTGTAACATTCATTATGTTTACCTCCTTGAATTTGATAACCTGATTCTATAAAAGGGATATTTAAGAAATGCTAAAGAAATGTTTGAGAAATGTTAATTTATCCTTTCTCAAACATCCACTATCAGAATGTCATAAATGGAATTTTACACAAAAAACTCCCAAGATTTCTCTTGGAAGCTTTCTACTTACTTAACATATTATATCTCTTAGATATCAATCCCAAAAACACCCCATATTTTGTGTTAATTATTTTAGTTATAGAATAAACTATGAAATTTTTACCATCTATTTTAATTGTGCATATTCTTTCTCCGATACTGCTTCACACCACTCATTGGAACCATCTTCTCCAAGCACCTCAATTGTTCTTTTGCTACCATCAAAAAATATCGAAGTATTCTAATATCCATCTGGGTACCCCTCTTTTAAAAGAAAAACTAAATAAGAGGAATTGAGAAAGAAACCGTGGTTCCAACTCCCACAATGCTGTCACATTCAATAGTTCCTCCATGTTTTTCCACAATATATTTTGAAATATTTAATCCTATACCAGACCCCGGAATGTTTTGAGTTCTTGCCTTATTTCCCCGGTAAAATAAATCAAAAACAAACGGTAAGTCCGTAGCATCAATACCTTTACCGTTATCCCTGATGCTGACTATCAGAATTTTACTTTCACTTTCCTGCTCCAATACTTCAAATTCCACTTCTATTTGAAGATTATTTCCACCATATTTTACCCCATTGCTCACAATATTTTGTACCACCTGTGCAATTCTGTCAGGATCTATCAAAATAAGCACTTTGGGTGGACAAATATATTTAAACTGATAGTTCTGCTGCACCGACTCCTGCTGATACTCTTTCATCAATTCCCCAAAAAAGATATTGGCATATACCTCCTGTTTATGAATAGACAATTGGTTCATCTGTGCTTTAGAATGTTCTAAAATATCCTCAGTAAGCTTATTCAACAGCTTTGCCTTCGTTAAAGCATGCTCTGTAGTTTCCCTAATTTGCTCTGTAGTCGTTACCACCCCATAAAAGATTTGTTCCAGATAGCCGATAATAATGGCAATCGGAGTTTTTAAATCATGTGAAATACTGGCATACAACACTCTTTCCTTTTCACTTGCCTGCTGTTCACGCATTTCCCTGTCATGAATTTCATCCCTCATTTTCTCAAAATCATGACAAAGTGTTCCTATCTCCCCATTGTAATCATAATGAATACTTTCTTCCAAATTGCCGTTTAATATGCTCTTCGTAGACTTATGTATTTCACTAACAGGATTCCAGATATCTTTTCTCATTACCCTATTAAAATGTATCCGTACAAAACAGATAACGAAAAACAGCAAAGCGGCTATCACCATTTCTTTTCCCAAAAGCACCATTAAATTATCTTTTCTATTCCCGGAAGGATCCACAAGCAACATACCCTTTATCTGATTCTCACTCACAATAGGTGCCATATAGTATCTGCTACTTCCTATAGTACTTAAATCTACTTTCTCGCCTTCCCCATAATCCTTTATGGTAGTTTTTAATACTTTTCCGTCATAATCAAAGATACAGTATGGAAAATCAGTCTGTGGCAAATCACATACAATATCTGTATTCTCTTTTAGTTCCTGCTGCAAACATACTAGAAGCTGATTCATTTTAACTCTTACATCTCGTTCATCACCTTCATAGCTGATATTATAATATGCCACAAAAGACAAATAACACGACAGGAAAAGCACCAGTAAAATGCCCAATAAATCATAACATAACAATTTTTTCCTGATTACATCTCCCATTTATATCCTGCCCCCCAAACAGTTTTTATATAACAGGCTCCGGCACGAACCATTTTCTCACGGATTCGTCCTATATAAACAGTAATGGTATTCTCATCAATATATTCTGTACAACCCCAGACTGCGTCCAATAACTGCTCCTTTGAAAAGACTCTGGATGGATGAGAAGCAAAATAGTTAAGTAGCTGAAACTCTCTTGTGGTCAATTCTATTTCCTTGCCACACACCCAGACTCGATAAGAGAGTGGGTCAATTTCCACCTCTCCAAAAACTATCTTTCTGTTATCTTCCATAGGTTTTGAAAAAGAGGTATATCGACGGATATGAGATTTAATTCTTGCTAAAACTTCCGGCATTGAAAAAGGTTTTTCTATATAATCATCAGCCCCTATTCCTAAAGACAGCATTTTATCCATTTCACTATTTTTTGCCGAAATAACCATAATTGGTGCTACCGATTTGGTACGTATTACACGGCATACTTCAAAGCCGTCTGCCTTTGGAAGCATTAAGTCCAATAATATCAAAGTAGGAGTAGTCTCATGTGCAAGACGGATTCCCTCTTCTCCGTCAAATGCCTGCACCACCTCGTATCCTTCCCGCTTTAGAAAACCAACTATGATTTCCTGAAGTTCCTTATCATCTTCAATTAACAAGATTTTCTCTCCCGCCATTATGTTCCTCCTTACCAGTTATGCTCCTTTAAGAAAGTATAAACTGCACTTTCTCTTTCTTTTTTGGTTTCCTGCGTATAACGTCCCAGATTCAAATCTCCAACAATTCTTCCATCTTCCAAATAAAGTAGTCTGGTCGCTCTGGCAGCTGCTTTAAGATCATGGGTTACCATAACAATTGACTGTCCCTGGGCATTAAGTTCTGTCAAAATATCCAGTACCTGTTTTCCCATAGATGAATTAAGGGCACCTGTAGGCTCATCTCCAAATATCACACCGGCCCCAGATATTAATGCTCTTGCAATCGCTACACGCTGTTTCATTCCACCAGATATTTCTGAAGGGTATTTTTCTGCCATCTCTCCAAGTCCCATCTGTTCTAAAAGTTGTTTTGTCTTTTGATTCACTTCTTCCTTACTGGCTGTACCATAACCACAATATGCAACGTTCTCAAATACATTAAGGTCTGAAAGAAGGTTCATACTTTGAAAAATAAATGAGATTTTATTTTTTCTAATTTCGGCCGCCTGCTTTTCATTTATCTTGGCAATATCCTCACCGTATAGCATAACACTGCCAGAGGTAGGTTTATCCATGGTAGATAATGAATACAAAAGTGTTGATTTACCACTTCCACTACTTCCCATTATAATAGTAAAATCCCCTTCGTAAATAGAAATATTTATATTTTTTAGTACATTGTTTGCATTTTTTCCTACTACAAAGCTCTTACACAAATCCTTTGTTTCAATAATTGTCTTTTTCATGCTTTTTCTCCAATCTGTCTGCTCTTGCAGACGCTCCTTCTATTTTTACTCTTCCATCAATTCCACTGGTTTAATTTTTCTTATAGACATTAACATCAAACACGCGATTATCATTAACACTACATACATTGCGCAGCCAACCATTGCCAACAGCCATGCTGGTTTACAAATATAACGTACCCCACACGCAAGAGAGAACAAAATCGGTGAAAGCCATTCATTCAACAAAATAGTGAACACGATTGCTATGGCATACTGAATTGTAAGGCTGGCGAGATTTTCTCTAAAGATATAACCAGTTGTAAATCCCATTGCTTTAAGGATACCGTACTTTCTACGGCTTTCCTTGGTCTGTGTATGAATCAGGTTTACAATATTTAAAATACTGAAGGCTGCAAAAGCTATAAACAATACTGCACATATAGGGTTTGCGATTTCCCCAACAGTGTCACCTTCCCTTTCCACAAAAATAATGCTCTTAGAAACTGACTTTTCAAAATCTTGGGCAAAGGTGTCATACGTTACATCTTCCTTTAAAAATACAAGTATCGTCTGGTAATCAATTAGAAATCCCAGTTCTTCAAAATCCTTTTCCTGCATATAAAAGGAAGCTCCCCCCTTCATCATTGCACTATAACTTCCCACAATCAGACAATTGATTTCTTTCTCGCCTTTACTAATCTTTATGTAGTCACCTACCTTTTTATCTACTTCTTTCAAAAACTGCTCAGACGCCGCTATTTCATGTTTTTCTAAACAAATTCGTCCCTTAGTAAAAGGTACATCTACATATCGTTCCTCACTAAAATTCTCATAAACCATCGGATGTGCTTCTTCCCCACTCCAATCGGTTCCTTCTATTTCCAT
Source organism: uncultured Lachnospiraceae bacterium (assembly GCA_964405075.1). GTDB lineage: Bacteria > Bacillota > Clostridia > Lachnospirales > Lachnospiraceae > CAYOMP01. The sequence continues at coordinate 12,674 of CAYOMP010000030.1, read as the reverse complement.
TCCGCTACATTCCGGATCTAACATTACCCGAACATAATCTTCAACATCATCTGAATTCTGAATATACTCTAATGCCTCATTATTTCCCATTGTTTTTATCATACAATCATATTCAGGCAAATTTTCCCAAATATTTCTATCTTTTGCATAATTCGATAAGGTTAAAGCAACCTCTCCTGCCAATACATCCATATAAACTGAAACAGTAAGAATCATAATAATTAAAAGACTCATGCCTTTTCTTTTCCATATTCCATTTACAGCCATTGCTACACTGGAAGAAGCATTTGGAATTAACGACTTACTCAGTTTCTCCTTTGAAGAGAGAGTCTGCAAATTCATTGCCTGTATAGGTGAAATATTATGAACCTTTTTCAATTCACCAGATACATTCAGCCATAGTACAATTCCCATAAATACAATAACTGCAACACCTATTACCATCGTATATCCAGTCAATGCAAATGCTGTGTTTCCTCCCAGAACCGTTTTTCCCAAGTAAGTTGCCAGAGGCCATGCCAGAAAAATACCCGGAACCATACCTATTACACCAGATACCATATAAGCCTTAAGATAAATATTTTTTATCTCCTTATTCTCTCTTCCCAGTGCCTTGTAAATACCAATCATCTGATATTCTTTTGCAATAGTTGCACGAACCAGATAACGAAATACTACCATCGAAACCAACAGAATAATTATAGAAGCTACTACACCAACTCCTCCAAAAATACCTGTCAAAATGGATAAACACATTTTCAATGTTGCTTTATCCAGCATATACATCTGACTCTTTATAAATTCCTCTGGCAAAATCTCCTGAAGCTCTTTTAATGGCAACTCTTCATCTGCTAAATATACATCCACTACATAACCTTCAGTTCCTTCCATGGCTTCTAATGTCTGTTCATTAACGTAAAAGGGATAAATATCAATAAACCCTGAACTGCAAAGTGCTGTATTTACAATTGCTGACACCTTGTATTCCTGACCTTTTCCAATTCTAAAACTGTCACCCACCTTTACATCATAGGCCTTTGCATAAATATTAGAAATCCATATTTCACCATTCCCTGGTGCTTTTTGCTCTTCTCCATCCATAATCGTAACTGGATATCCTATTTGATCAATATCCTTAACATCATAGGCAAAATTTCCTTCATTTGGTATTTTATTATTATTTACATAAAAAACATCTGTTACGTATTTTGCCTTACCTTCTTCAATTTTTTCAATTACCTCTGAAGCCTTTTCATCTTTTAGTAACAGCTCGGCACCATCCTCACGAGCTGAAACGCAGAAAATCATAGGACATTCTTCTGCACTATAATACTCCTCTACAAACTGCTGCGTTTCAATAGTAAATGAAATACAAGCTGTTAAAATCGATGCTGCCATCATGGTAAGCAGCAAAATAATGAAAAACTGTGTTTTTCTCATAGTTATTTTTCTAAACCACATTTATATTCTCCTCCTTCGTTGATGAATTAAGAATAACAAATCTTCCTAACAGAAAAATTTCTAAAATATAAATAAAAAATAACAAAAAGCAAAGACATTTTCCAACACACCATAGCAAAAGAGATTACGCATTCTGCGTAATCTCTTAAATTAGACTAGTCAATGGACTTATCTGTCAGAATATCTACCAATTCAAGATATTTCCAGCTATTATTCTCTCTATCAAGCAATTGGTAGGTACTTCCATTATCCCACCAGATATAAGAAATACCATATTCCTTTGCCAGATTTATATAGTATTGTGTCCATTCCTTCCTGCTTTCAAGATTATTTTTATCCACACAACCAAATTCCGACACTATAACTGGTATACCTTTTTGCACAAAAAGTTCATTCATTTGTCTAAAAGCACTCTGCAATTCTTCCGTATCCTGGGTGGTTTCTTCACTCCATTGAGTGGTTCCTTCTCTATTTTGACAAAAATTATAAGGCAGATAAGCATGTATGGAAACCAGAATATGCCCCTTAGGGACCTCCAACTCCTCCATATTCTGCTTCAGGCAATGACCTGCGTAGGTTGTAATCAACAGATACCTGCTTGCATTATTTCCGCCACTTTCTCTAACTGTTTCAACAAAAGCAGAATTCAAATCATTTACCATTTTCCTAAGTTCTGGTGTTCCCTCATTCCATTCGTATTCGCTGTCCTTCTGTCTTGGCTCATTAACTCCCTCAAACAGCAATTTTTCATCATATGAAGCAAATCGTGTAGCTATCTGTTTCCACAAATTTCTTAACTGTTTCTCAATGTTCTCCTCCTGCCCAGGTATCAGATTCATCCAGTACTCATGATGAGAATTTAAAATCACATATAATTCTTCGTCCAATGCCATATCTACTACTTCCTGCACACGATTCATCCATACTTGTGAAATATTTCCTTCCTCATCCATATGCTCGCTCCAGCTCACAGGAATTCGAACCGTTTGAAATCCCGCTTCCCTTATGGTTCTAAATTGCTCTCTTGTAATCTTAGGATTGTTCCACGAAATTTCATATTCCAGCTCGTCTGCATCCGGCTTATAATTGTACAAGCCGATTGCATCCAGAGAATTGCCAAGATTAATGCCAACTCCCAATTTTTTCACAAAACGAATATTTTCATTCTTTTTCCATTGAATTCCTGCAACAATAACCACAATGCACACAATAAAACATATTGCTGCAAGTATTTTAAACTTTTTTCTTCTCATATACTTTACCGCACTATTTTACTTATATTCCCTAAGATAGCAATTCAATTTCACTAAATTCCTTTTTCTTGCCTTTCGCCTTTTTTTGTTCATTATTCCTATGTTTATTCTCTTCCTGCCGTTTTAAAGCTTCTGCATTTGTTTGTTTTAGCCATACCAAAAGTTTCTCCAACTGCTCCAAATCATCTAACAGTTCATCAAGATTTCTTACTTCATATAGTTGATATCCAGAATTCAATTCTCTTTCATAACTGCATTCCAACTCTATATTTTCTACAAGTTTCAAAAACATTTTTTCCACATTCATGCTTTGTTCCACAAGAACATAGCAGTAGTTAAAATCACGTAGCAGAACCTTACCATACAGTTTATGTAATTCACCTTCCTGTACATAACATTCCACTTGAACATCCAAAAGAATTCTCGGATACTGCCTTTTCTGGAAAAACGGTGTTGACAAACGTTTCTGAGTGTTTAATTTAAGGTCTTCAAAACTACCACTATCCTTTTTAATTTCAAGCGGAAGCATAGGTACTCTGTCATACAACATCTGAAGATATTCATCATAAGAATCCCCATAGTCCAGTATTTTCATAGAATAATTCCACTGACTGCCTGACTGACTCACAAAAACAATCTGCGTTTTCAGTTTTGCATAATAATTCTCTGTTTTTATCTCGACGCTTACTGTAGAATCTGCCTTAAGATAGTAAGGTTCGTCCAAAAGAACAGAAATACCTGTTTCTGAAATATCACGGACTATTCCCTGCCTTACACTTTTACTATCATCAATACTGCCTTCTGCCATTATAGTAATACGCTCTGATTTACGGTAAGGTATACGTCCATCCACAAAGAATAGTGACATAACCAAAAGATACAAGTTATTAACCAACCAAAAAAGTACTACAATTGGTCCAAAGGAGCCACTGTCAAACATAATGCGAATACAATTGATAATACTAACTACTGATAGTACAGTCAAAATCAGAAACGGAATCGTATATACAAAATTCTGCCCACGTCTACTCTGTTTTGCTCCTTTATCTGTAACCTTAAATTTCTTCAAAGTAATTCCCATACTCTCCAACAATACCGGAAGAAGCATATATGGGAATAGCACAGTCTCATATATTCCAGTCCACTTAGTAGTACGAATATTGTTACTCAACATCTTCAAACTAATGCTACTGGATACATACATAGGCAGCCAGAAAATAAGCACCTGAGACAATGTACACTTAAATACCATAAATCCAAAAGCCGCATAAAGAATTGGTGACATCATATAAATAAGACGCTTTAATGGCGCATACCAATACCAGATTGATGCCCAATAATTCATTTTCTGTGCAAAAGATAAATCCTTTACTGTAAAAATATGCATCTTACGACCTGTAGAAATAACTCCTCTGGCCCATCGTACTCTTTGCTGAATCAACTCTTTCAAATCTGTTGCTGACAATCCTGATGCAAGGGGTTCATCTATTCCCAAACTTACATACCCCGCACGTTCTATTAAAATACCCGTTGCAAAATCTTCAGTAATAGCTTCCGTATAAAAACCACCTATCGTTTCTAATGCTTCTCTTGCAATGACAGTATTTGAACCACCATATATTACGCTATTTGATTTTGTTCTTGCCACCTGAATATCCTTATAGAAATAGTCCTGCTCATTAGGAATTCTTGATTCTGAAAACAAATTAAATTGAAATAAATCAGGATTGTAAAAACACTGTGGTGTCTGCAAAAATCCCAATTTAATTTTCTCTTCCTCTTTTCGCCCTCTATTTCTTCTATCTGCATCGATAAAATATGGTATGGTCTTAATTAGAAAGTCCCTCTTTGGAATCATATCCGCATCCAGTGTTAATACATATGGTGACGAAGAATGTGCCAAAGCATTGTTCAGATTACCAGCTTTTGCACCATCATTATTCGGTCTGTCAAGATAATTAACCCCCATCTTCTTGGCAAGTTCACGCATTTCAGGTCTTCTATTATCATCACATAAATATATATGCACCTTGCTTTTATCCGGATAATCCATATATTTGCATCCGTTTATGGTTTTATACAAAAGTGCAGGTTCCTCGCTATATGTAGCAATAAAAACATCCACGTCTGGAAATTCCTCTCCTTCTACATCCGGAAGTGGATATCTTTTTCCGCCTGCCATATTGTTATAATGAATTAATGCCTCTACCATACCAAGAACTTCCACCACCAATAAAGCTATGCTGGCAGAAATAGAGACTATTCCATATTCAAAAGGAATTGTAAAAAAAACACGCCATAAAAGATACATAACAGAAAAGAACAGATTAATAACAAAACATACTCGTCCCTTCTCAATTTTAGAAACTTTTTTCAAGTCCAACCTATTTGCTCTCATTTTTACCACCTTACTCCTCCTCGAAATATTCAAAAGCTTCTTCATTCAAGTTATATGGGTAAACTTCTACTATGATATAGTCAAATTGATTACTCTTAATATAACTTTCAATATCAAGTTCTTCTGTATCTTCCAATGACCAGATAGCATCAATTTCACCACACATAGGCATAAGAAACGCAATAACCGGCGAAAAATAAGAATCTCTGATCATAAATATCTTCGTTCCATCTGGATTTTCTTCATTTATAATCTTCTCATAAACTCTCAACCCATTTAAATAGAGGGAATACTGTGAATCAGAATAAATATCAGTTCTTTCTGTCAACACAGACGTCTCCATCAGTGTTTCCTGAAAACTTCCTGATTTTTTATTTGTATGTCCACCTTCTGTCATACACTCTCTTGTAAATTCTCCTTCAAATCGGGGCCACAATGCCGTAAAATCTTCTATCCCACAGAAATTAGCCCCTGTCCTACGCCCCATAGAACCAAGCATACCTGATTGATAGGTTACGATATCATAATTGGATATATCCGTATAATATTTATCCGGATCAAGGTCCTCACCAAAGCTTTCTTCTATCTTATCAACAATTGCACAGCTTGCTTCAAATGCAGCCGGAACTGTCCAGTGGTGATCAGATTTAAAAAATGTTTCCTCATAAGAAAGCTCTTCATTTGGCAAATTTTCCCGAAGATCCAAAGTCTCAACTCCCAATCTATTCAAATAAAACATTATCTCGTCCACTATCCAATTCGGATCATTTACAGGCATTCCAGTACGAAATTGTGAATATTCCCTACTATATTTGCCTGGTGGCACAACAAAAAGTACCTTTGTTCCAGCATCTTTCGTATAATCCTGAATTCGTTTTACTCTCATGGCATATTCAAATAAATCATATTCCTCTTCACGGAAAAAGGAAGCATAATGTAAAAATCCCTGTTCATCTTTGATATAAGAAAAATTATTGCATTCTCTTTTATCTAATAAGGTCTGAATATAAGCATAAGTTTCCACAAAATTCATCCTACCCCAGAAGTTCTCCGTAATAGCTCCTTCCAATTCTGCTATTTCCTGCTGTGTAACAGTTCCATCTTGAAATACTTTTCCACAGGCAACTCCAACCGGCTCATAATTATGATAAAGATTGACCCCTGCAAATCCAAATACAGCAATTATGAATACTATGGCAAATATACGCTTTTTTAATATATACTCTGACATACTCTTCTTCCTTCCATCAGTTAGAAATTAAAGTAAATAAATGGATTATAGGTACCACTTGCCAGGTAACTGACACTTACAATCAATAAAAGCAGCATACCTATGGGATAAAGTACCGTACATACTTTATTTGCAACAGAATTTGGATTCTTATAAAGCATTTCATTCATATTTCTTGCTATTGGCATAGAAAAAATGATACCTGCCAATAGGAACACCCAGTTTTCACGAATTAACATAACTGCTGTATCACTATAAAATCCATTGCTATTCATCCCAAGCATATTAATGAAAAACCTTCCTGCCTGATACAAATCATCTGCACGGAATACAACCCATCCGGCATTTACAATCATTAACGTATAAAAATGCTTCAAAAACCTGCTTTTCATCTTATCAGGGTACTCAAAAAATCGCTCTGCTAACTGGAATACAAAGTAATAAAGTCCCCAGAAAATGAATGTCCAGTTAGCCCCATGCCAAATACCTGTTAATAACCATACTACAAACATATTTCGCACCATATAATCCTGATTGTTAACTCTACTGCCACCCAGAGGAAAATAAATATATTCTCTAAACCAGTCAGTCAGTGAAATATGCCATCTCTTCCAAAAATCGGATACTGATTGTGCAATATATGGATAATTAAAATTTTCACCAAATTTAAATCCAAAACAAAGTGCCAAGCCAATAGCCATATCAGAATAGGCGGAAAAATCAAAATAAATCTGTAAGGTATATGAAATGCTACCAAGCCATGCCAACATTGCAGGCACAGTAACCTTATCCGTTCCAATGGCTGACCACTGAAACACATTATCCGCGATAGCAGCAAAACAATTGCTAAGCAATACCTTTTTACCTAAACCGGTTGTAAATCGACATAGTCCAATTGCAATCTTATCCAGACTTTCCTTACGATTACGAATCTGATCTGACACCGTATTATACTGAATAATCGGTCCTGCAATCAACTGCGGGAAAAAGGATATATATAATCCCACATAGAATACATTTTCTGCCTTTGTTCTTCCCCAGTATACATCTACTACATAGGATAATGCCTGAAAAGTAAAAAATGATATTCCAATAGGCAGCGGAAGCTTTGATACTGGCGTATCTGTTATTCCCAGCATACTTAATACAAACCCAAGATATTTAAATACAAACAACACTGCCACATTCATAACAATTGAAATTGCCAGAACTGCCTTTTTCTTCTTTCCTTCCAGTCTTTCTACAAGCCATCCCATACACGAATTGAAAAGAATAGACTCAATCATCAGAAATATATAAACTGGTTCACCCCAAGCATAAAATATAAGACTCGCTACCAAAAGTAGTATATTTTGCAACATTCTTGAAAAAGAAAATGCATAATACAGCAAGAAAACAACAGGAAGAAAATAAAACAAAAATACAATGCTTGAAAATAGCATCTTTTACTCCCCATCCTTTCTCTTCATATTTCGATACATAACAAACATAATTATTGTAATTACTATCCCAAGCCCGCGAACAAGCCATAAAAGCGGTTCTGTCTGCATAGTTTCCAGAAAGAAATGTCTTTTTCCTACTGCATCCGGCATAATTATCTGCAACAGATTAATTATCATTTAAGTAACCCCTCTCCTCATTTGACATATCTATTATGCTTTTCTATTAATAATAATGGACGGTACTAAAAACAACATCATAATAATTAATAGAAACAGCTGATTTTCATTCTTTAAAGAAGTATTATACTCTGCTGTGTCATACAGTTTAGTTAACTCTGTCTGTATAACATTCCCATGTTTATGCAGATATGTACGTATCGTATATAACTCTTGGTCGTAATCGTCATTAAAACGACTAACCGTAACATTATCCTGAACATAATCCATCAAATAATAATTATGAATATTGCTAAAAGAATCATCCAGGTAATCTGCTTCCCATCGAAACCATTCCCTTTGTCTTGCAGACCTTAGATATTCCACTGTCTCATCCATCACATCAAAAACGTGTTCTTCTGATAAAACACCTTTACGAAGAACGGCATATCGCTCCTTCAAACAGGTGATAAAACGTTTATCTTTACAAAGTCTATCAAATAAAGGCTTTGTCTGAAATGCCAGTGTTTCTGCCTCCATCTCATCCTGAAAATAATTATTCATTGCCTGATCAAAATCCCATACTGGTCCAATATGGAGACGTTCTCCCGAATTCTTATACATATATGTAGAATGCTCTCCCGCATCATAATTGCCAAAAAATTCATTAATCAGGAAATAATCCACAAAAGAATCAATATCTATATATTTATCATAAGCCTTGAAAACAGATTCATCTGTAGAGTAAATTATCTGTTCCGTCCTGGAAAAATCCTGCTCAATGTAGTGTTTAACATTATCACTAATATCAGTTTGTGAAGGATATTTCACACCAATCCATTCTGATGAATAACCATTCAATCTTCCGAAAGTATCCAGCATAACATCAAAATTCGTATATCTGTCTCGTCTTACAATGTAACTTGAGTAAGCATTTCCTTCCTTATAGGAATCAATATTAACACGATTTTTTCCCCTATCAACTGTTTCCATCAAAAGATAGACTCCCTGATATTCATAGCCACCATTTTTTTCAATGACCACTTCACAATATCGACAGTCCGGTGCCATGGCACTTCCCCCGATTTCGGATGCAATTCGATACGACAGATAATTTCTTAGCATACTCTTATCTGCCATACTACCATTGAGTATCCATGAATCTCCTTCGCCCATACCAAGAATCTCTGTCTTATTTTTCATACCATCCTCTTTTATCATTTTCATAAGATATTGCGGTTTATCATAAGAAAAGGAAGTATGTCCTCTCTTTTTAATCTTCATATTACTTGTATACACTGGCGTATCTGTCAGGCAGTTATACTCCTTTCCAGAATCCAGAATACTTATTGTTCCACTGGTATATGGCTCTACATTTTCATCTACTACTTCCATACCATCCTTAAAACTTTTATATTGAGTAAACTCCCCTTCCACAGAAAGAATTACTATTGGAAGATTTGTGCAAAACTCCTTATCCACCATATAATCATTTGCTATATTCTTCAAAGGATCTTCCGGCAGCGTGTCAGCCGGCAAGGTCTGATATACGCCTTCTCTATTTTTCCGTTCAGAAGGATTCATACCTATACGCAATGCTGTCAGACCGTAGAGTATCACAATACCTGTAAGTCCTAAAACAAGCATCACCCATATGCCTTTTCTGCGTGACATATTCTTCCTCCCTACTGGTTTATTTCGTCATCTTGTCTGACAAGACTGACTGTATGTACACCTTCCACACTTAAAATCTGTTTTACACAATTACCATATACTTTTTCTGCTTGTTTCAAAAGAATATCTGATACTTCATAAATAATTTCTGTATTGTTATCTTCACCATTCTGTACTCTTAGAATAGCCTTACCCTGAAACATGGAAGTTATCAGACTCTCCACTGCTTCTACGGCTTCTGTATCCAGCTTCAACACAAAAAGAATTCTTTCATTATCTCTGACAAATCCAAACAAAACCAGAAACATAAATATGATTACGGTTCCTATTCCTGCTGTCAGATAATCAGATACTCCACAACATATTCCTACTGCAATTGCCCAGAAAATATATGCGGTATCACGAGGATCCTTGATTGCTGTACGGAAACGAACAATTGAAAGTGCTCCCACCATACCAAGTGAAAGTGCAATATTATTACCTATTACATTCATTACCAATGTTGTTACCAGCACCAGCATAACCAATGATACATTAAATCGCTGACTGTAAACTGCCCCCGAATGAGATATTCTGTAAGATATGTAAATTAGTATGCTGATTATACATGCTGCCACAAAATTGATGATAACATCCGTAATTGTAAGTGCTCCAGAACTTGTTATCAAACTATTGTATAAAACCTCTTTCATATTTATCTCCTCCCTGTTTTGGAAATATTGCGTGCTCTGCAATATTTACTATTCGATGTCTGCATTTTATCTGAATGATTCAAAATACTCTTAATATAGCTAAACAAAAACCCGTTATATTTAACCTCCATGGTTACTTCTGATGCACTGCTAACAGGATACAAAATCAAATTTTCTTCAAAAATATTGAATGAGGATTCTGTAGCCCTTAAGTTCATATCAAACGTAACCCTGATATCATTTGTATCAGCACAATATGCTATTCTGTCATATTCTACAATGCATTTTGGTCTGTAACATTTCATAACCATATGAGTATATAGCTGATGAGCAATTGTCTCACTTCTCTCCATAAGAAATGTATAATCTCCATGTATCATCCTTTCAGCTTCCTCGCGGTTTAAAAGCAAAGAACGCTTACGCTGCGAAATTCCTTCTTTCTGCTTCAATTCCAGCTTAGCCTGTCCAGAATGAAAATCATATATTCGAAGTCGAATTTTCTGACGTTTATCATAACCATCTATCTTATCTTCAAAATCTCTGTCAGACAAACTGTCAAAATATAAGGAACGCACCATATAACCATTCTTTCCATTATGTGAATCTCCCCGAAGTACATTTTCAAGACTTTGCTTCAATTTCACTACCTCAGCCGGTGAAATCAAGTATTTCAATTCTCTTCTGCTTACATCAAGCATCTTTATGTACCTCCGTCAACGGTTCTAATTTGCATAAGTCATCATAGCAATAAAATGGTTTTTGTTGTGCCACACGCTTACGTCCATTTAAAATACTACATATACCCAATATAAATGTTGCCCCAATTACAATCCAGACGTTGTGATAAATCTTCTGATATACGGTAATACCTGCAACAATCCCCCCCACAATTGGTGAAAACAGATATTTGAATCTTGAAAAAGTATTTTCTTTTCCCAGAAATTTAATTTTTTTTCCAAGAAGAGTTGATAGAAAGTAAAAAAAGTATATGCTGAAGAATACAATTATTACAAAAAAAATCATTTTTAAAACAAGATTATCAGTTATTCTTTCTGTAATAATATTTCCACCCACACCACACATACTTCCTATTATCAATAGACACATGCTTCTAAAATATTTATATCCCCAGATACAAAGCATGATTGAAGATAACAATACAATCCATATCATAATAAAAGATACTGTTTCATAATTAAATATTATTTCCCCCTTCCACCTTGGAACCTCCAAAATAAAATAGTTCATTTATATTTCTCCCTTCACTTTTCAGTTTACAAATGTCCTGAATTCCGAAGGCAGCCTCCACACTACCTTAGTAACTTTCCCCATAAGCTATCGGACAATTTGTTTCAACTGTAATTATTAAATGAATATAATATTAATTATTTACTTATATAATTTTCATATGTATTTTAAAAGGAGAATGGTATTTTCCTTCTCCTTACTTCGTAAACGTATTCTATTTTTAATGTAAATCTTTTTATCAATACAATCGTAAAATCCTTATTAATCTAATCCATACCAAAAGACAGTACGTTTGCAAATACATCTCAAAATTTCAGTCACCATTATATTATAATATTTGCTTTTAGATTTGTCATCACCCTATTTTTTCCTTTCGATTAAAAAAACTTGTAAAACATGCCACATATTGTCATATTTAGAATGTTAGAATTAGTAGGTACTCAGGTATTAGAGAAAGCTGAGATAAAAAATTATTGTAATCTGAAGGGAGAATAAAAATGAACTATGAACTAATCACACTTGAAGAAAAGGTTGTAGCAGGAATTGAAGCGAGAACTAATAATTATAGTCCTGATATGGGTATGGTAATTGGAGGACTATGGAACCGCTTTTATCAAGAAGGGGTTTATGAAAGCATTCCAAATAAGGTAACAAATAAATCAATGGGAATCTATACCGATTATGCCGGAAACGAAAAAGATGATTATACAGTATGTGTAGCCTGCGAAGTAGCAAAAGGAACTGCTATTCCAGATGGAATGGTATTACGTACAATTCCAGCCGGAAACTATGCCAAATTTATCGTAAAGGGTGATATGCAAAAAGCAGTTGCAAAATTCTGGCAGGAGCTTTGGAAAATGGATTTACCAAGGGCTTATCAGTACGATTTTGAAGAATATCAGGATAGTTCCATGGAAGAATGTGAAATACACATTTATATTAGTCTAAAATAGAGTGTGGCAATAAAAAATACAGTCAAAATCTGCTAATTAGCAAATTTGACTGTATTTTTAATATTCATTTCAAAACCTTTCTAATCTAGTTACCTATGCATTAAATAATATCCTTGCCTATATGACAATTCCATTACAATGATCTACTTCATGCTGAATAATTTGT
>CAYOMP010000029.1:0-25577 GCA_964405075.1 uncultured Lachnospiraceae bacterium | reverse complement strand
AAGAATTGTCATATTCCATTCCTTATTCAACTTTCGAATTAGTTCTCTCATCTCTATAATTCCTTGTGGATCTAGCCCATTGATTGGTTCATCTAATATGAGTAAATCCGGAGTTCCAATCATAGCTAAACCAATTCCAAGACGTTGTTTCATTCCTAACGAAAAATTCTTCGCCTTTTTATTTTCTGTATTTGCCAATCCTACCAGTTCCAAAATTTCATTAATAGTTTCTTTTTTATAAATTCCCATTCCAATGGCTTTCATTTTTAAATTTTCAAAAGCCGTTAGATTTCCATAAATCCCCGGATTTTCTATTAAAACCCCAATTCTTCCTGTAGATAATTCGTTATCTCCTACCGGACTACTAAAAACATTAATATCTCCACTTGTTGGATTAGCTAAGCCAGCTACAAGCTTCATAAGAGTTGTTTTACCTGCTCCATTCTTACCTATCAATCCATAAATAGAACCTTTCTTAACATTTATGCTCACCTGATTGACTGCTTTTTGCTTTTTGTATTCTTTTGTTACTTGATTTGTTGTTAATATGTAATCGTTCATATTGTTCCTCCTGTTCTATATGTGTAGTATAGTTGAAAACCTTTCACAAATCGCAAAGAAATAGTTAAGAAATGGTAAAGTTAAAAAAATAGTAGATATATGACTTTTACATATATCTACCATTATCAAAGCTTATACCTTGAATCTATATCCTACACCCCAAATAGTTTCAATATACTGTGGCTTTGCAGTATTAAATTCAATTTTTTCACGAATCTTTTTGATATGTACTGTAACAGTAGCAATATCCCCTATAGATTCCATATCCCAAATCTTATTAAATAATTCTTCTTTAGTAAATACATGGTTTGGATTCTGTGCAAGGAAAGTAAGTAAATCAAATTCTTTCGTTGTAAATGTTTTTTCTTCACCATTAACGTATACACGTCTGGCTGTTTTATCAATCTTAATGCCACGAATTTCAATAATCTCATTTTCCTGTGCATTACTTCCGATTAATCTTTCATAACGCGCCATATGAGCTTTTACTCTGGCAACTAATTCGCTTGGACTAAATGGTTTAGTAAGATAATCATCTGCCCCAAGACCTAACCCTCTAATTTTATCAATATCATCCTTTTTAGCTGATACCATAATTATTGGTGTATTCTTAGTTTCACGAACCTTCTTACATATTTCAAATCCATCAACATTAGGAAGCATTAAATCAAAAATGAACAAATCAAAATCTTCATTAAGCGCTCTCTTAAGTCCCATATCTCCGGTATTTTCCACTTCTACATCAAATCCGCTAAGTTCTAAATAATCTTTTTCTAAATCTGCAATGCTTTCTTCATCTTCAACTATAAGTATTTTACTCATTGATTGGCACCTCCTGGTATTTTCTTAATGTGAAATACATTACTGTTCCCGTAGACTCCTTACTCGTAGCCCATATTTTACCACCATGATCCTCAATAATTTTTCTTACGATAGATAGACCTATGCCGCTGCCGCCAGTTGAGGAATTTCTTGATGCGTCAGTACGGTAAAATCTGTCGAAAATATAAGGAAGCTCTTTTTCTCCAATTCCTTTACCGTTGTCTTCAATTTCTACCTGTATAAAATCATCAACATCTTTTATTCTAATATTTATATAGCCCTTTTCCTTGTCCATATATTTAATAGAATTACCTATAATGTTGTTGATAACACGTTTTAACTGCTCTGTATCTGCAATTATCAAAGTATCCTCTGACACATAATTAAAGAATGCCAGTTCGATATTTTTAGATTCCAAATCCAATACCTTCTCCTCTATACAATCACTAAAATAATTAGCTACATTTATCTTAGTAAATGTATAAGGTATCCTGTTTGTATCAATCTTAGAATAGAAAGTTAATTCATTAATTAATCTATCCATATCATTAGCTTTGTTATAAATTGTTCGAATGTATTTATCCATTCTCTCCGGCGTATCTGCCACACCATCAATAATGCCTTCCACATATCCTTTTACCGCTGTAATAGGTGTTTTTAAATCATGTGAAATATTACTGATTAATTCCTTACTTTCCTTATCATATTGCATCTTTTCTTCTGCCTGTTTTTTTAGTCTAAGACGCATTTCATCAAAATCAGCATATAATTCATTCATCTCTTTAACGGTTGTGCTTGGTAATTCAAATTCAAGGAATCCTTCTTTTACATTCTTAGCTGCCTCTTTCAGTTCATTAATAGGTTTGGCAAAATCAGAATGCACAATCTTTATAACAATCATACTTACCATGATATAAAATATCATTGCAAACAATAACACCGTTACAAAGAATTCTACAAAAGCAGGAACCTTATCCCCATAATTTGTTATTATAAAACAATGTCCCTTTGTTCCGTCGTCATAAGATAATTCAATTTTTCTCATAAAAATATGATTATCATATATTGCAGAAATTCCTGAATTCCACTTATCTATGTAGCTCTTAAAATCCCCTTTAAAATAGTCTTCACCAAATAGTATACTCACTATCTCACTATTCTCTCGACAATACTTTAGCTTACCATACTTTTCAATAACCAAATAAGAATTTATCTCTGATAATTTGTCATCAACCTCAGCCAGATAATTTTCATCCTCAAATTTGGATACCTGATTAATTGAATCAGCTATTAACTGTCCATACACCTCATCAGTTACTTTGGATAAGTACTTCTCCGGTGTGAATATTGCCTCATAGGCAATTGCATCATAGCCATATTCGGCCTCTACCTTATTCTCCAGACTGCCAGCAACAAACATAGCAAAAATGACTGTTACCAACGGGGGCAGAATACTTAATGCCAAAAAAGCTATCATCAATCTTGTATTTAACTTCATATTTTATCAACTATCCCCAATTTTGTTTTATTTTTTTTCGAATTTTTTATTTTTTCAAATATTTTGATATAATTATAACATAGTTGGAAAATTTACCATAGTATACTAAAAAAAGTTTATTAAAAGTTTATAAAATCAGATATATCTCGCATTTTTTACAAAAAATCTCAACACACTCACCCAAAACCTATTTTTCTAACTAGTTACAAGACAAAATGTGTTCTCGCAAACTCCTGGCACACAATAGATGTCTTTATAACAATCCTTGCTGCAAAATGGGCACATACTATTATTTCATCCAAAAAGAAAACGCAAAAAAACTCAAGATTTGCTAATTATCATAACAAATCTTGAGTTTCGATTAATATCTAACCTAGACTTAGAAAAAACACTTTACAAGGTTCTCATAGTTTACAGTATTCTTAGAATGTTCATATAATTATGCCATTCTCTTCGCTACTCTTACAAATTATAAAAACTTCTTTAAAGTATCTACTTTATCTAATTTTTCCCATGGAAGATTTAAATCATTACGACCAAAATGACCATATGCTGCTGTCTGTTTATAAATTGGTCTTCTCAAATCTAACATTTTAATAATTCCAGCTGGACGTAAGTCAAAGTTATCTCTTACGATTTCAACTAATTTTTCATCGCTGACTTTTCCAGTTCCAAATGTATCAATCATAATAGACATTGGCTGTGCAACTCCAATAGCATATGATAACTGAATTTCACATTTATCAGCTAATCCTGCTGCAACGATGTTCTTAGCTACATAACGTGCTGCATAAGCTGCTGAACGGTCAACTTTAGTACAGTCTTTACCAGAGAAAGCTCCACCGCCATGTCTAGCATATCCACCATATGTGTCTACAATAATTTTTCTTCCTGTAAGACCACTATCACCTACTGGTCCACCAATAACGAATCTACCTGTTGGGTTAATATAAAAGTTAGTTTTGTCATTAACTAATTCTGCTGGTAAAACTGGAGCAAATACATATTTCTTAATATCTTCGTGAATCTGTTCCTGAGAAACATATTCATCATGCTGTGTAGATAATACTACTGCATTTAAGTGAATTGGTTTACCATTTTCATCATATTCTACAGTTACCTGCGTTTTTCCATCTGGTCTTAAATAAGGAAGTGTACCATCTTTTCTAACCTTTGTAAGCTGTAAAGCTAATTTGTGAGCCAAAGCTATTGGATATGGAAGATATTCTTCTGTTTCGTTAGTAGCAAAACCAAACATCATACCTTGATCTCCTGCACCGATAGCTTCGATTTCAGCATCTGTCATTTTGTTTTCTTTAGCTTCTAATGCTTTGTCAACACCCATAGCGATATCTGCTGACTGTTTATCTAATCTAACGATTACTTCGATATTATCTGCATTAAATCCACATTCGTCATTGTCATATCCGATTTCTTTAACAGTATCTCTTACGATTTTTTCATAATCAACGTTAGCATTAGTAGTGATTTCACCCATAACTAATACAAATCCAGTATTTGTACATGTTTCACATGCTACACGGCTCATTGGATCCTGTGCTAATAACGCATCAAGGACTGCATCTGATACCTGATCACACACTTTATCAGGATGTCCTTCTGTTACTGATTCTGATGTAAATAATAATTTTTCCATCTGTTGTTCTCCTTAATTCTTCTGTTCGCACATTTCTCTATTCAAAATATGCATTTATAAATTGTTACAAATATTTCCACTATTGATTTTGGCTACTCTTCACTCTTATGCAAGCACAAATGAATATGACTTTTTCATTTAGTCTTATTTATTGACTAAATCGGATTGCTCCGCACTTCATGCAAGCACAAATGAAGTGTTGACTTTTTACATTTAGTCAAGAATAAAGAATGTGCAAAGCACATTCTCGCGCCACTTTTTCATCGCATTTTGCGACATTCTACTACTGCAAAAGTGTGCGCATCTTCGCGGAGCGTTTTATTTGATAGGAAAGTTCTTTCCTATCAAATAAAAAAAGCCGCTAACAATAGCGGACTTGAAATCAAAATTAATCAAATCCCCTTATTGTTCGAATACTCGCTCAGGTTGGCACCTTCCATTGCTGGGGTTGCCGTGACTTCATCGATCCTTTGTATCTCCATCACTCTGAATAAGAGAAAATTTATTACAATATGAAATTTTCTTAAATTTAATTCGTGTATAGGTTACACCTTTTTATTCATATCGTCAACCCCTTATATAAAATATTTATATTATTTTAATCCTTCTTGATTTATGTATATTTTTTTCTATATTATTTTGTGCAAATTCAACAAGTATTTAGTACCTTTTTCATATTTTTTAGAATAATTTTCAAATTTTATTGACAATTTATTTTGTAATTTTTATACTAGAATTAACTATAACTTACTTGAAAGGACGTGGGAATATGAGTAGAGTTGCAACTAAAGATCTTATACCTGGCATGATAACCGCTGAAAATGTCTTTACACCTAACGGACAGCTTATTTTACCGGAAGATTTAAAACTTACTGATAGAATGATTACTCGTTTGGAATTCTATTCCATTGATTTTGTTAATATAAAGAGTGAAGTTGAACTTGCTGTTGATTCGACATATCAAACCTATAGGGATAAGGTCGCTGCCAGCCCTGAATTTCAACAATTCAGAGAAACTTTTTATGAAAATGTAGAATATTTTCAAAATTCTATTAATTTGGTTATTAACCGAATCTCTCCAATTGATACTTATTCCTTATTAACAAATACTGTCAACGTACTTTCTGACAATCTGACAACAATCGGTGTGTTTGATATGCTTCATAATATGCGTGAGCAGGATGATGTAACATATCACCACAGCATGAGTGTTGCCATAATTTGTAACATATTTGGGAAATGGCTTGGATATTCCAAAGAAGATACTGAAATCCTAACTCTGTGTGGATTATTACATGATATCGGAAAAATGATGATGCCTGATGGAATAATTAAGAAACCAGAACGTTTGTCAGTTGCCGAATATGAAATTATGAAAACGCATCCTTTCCAGGGGTATAATCTGATAAAAGATGAGGACATTGATCCGCGAATCAAAAATGCTATATTAATGCATCACGAACGTTGCGATGGTTCAGGCTATCCAGGTCACTTAAAAGCAGGAGAAATAGATGAATTTGCAAAAATTGTTGCCATAGCAGATGTTTATGACGCTATGACTTCATCAAGATTATATAGAAGTGCTTTGTGTCCGTTTGAAGTTGTGCATATGTTCGAAACAGAAGGTTTAAGAAAATTCGAACCACAATACCTTCTCACCTTCCTTGAACGAATCGTTAATACATACATTAACAATGATGTTCTCCTAAACAACGGTGAAAAGGGCACGGTTATTATGATTAATAAACTTAGACTTTCAAAACCTATTATTAAAACAAATACCGGATTTATTGATTTATCACATGAACAGGATTTATATATTACTAAAATATTATAATCCGTTATGTTTACTCTATTAATTTCGGTTTAAGGGATAGTATACATTATATTTTTGCACATAGTTTGCGATAAAAGAAAGAAGGGATAAACCAAATACTGTGGTTTATCCCTTTTAATAATTCTATTTGTATATTCATTCTTCGCTTAATTAAACGTTGTAATTGTCAAAAAGCCTATTAAATGTGAAACTTTTCTTTTACGAAACTTTAAGCTTAAACTTCTGAATTTCTTTTTCTGTTTCAACCTTTTCAATCATACCGCCAAGGCTTCTAAGCTTTTCATCGAAATTCTCATAGCCTCTCTCTATATACACAATGTCTTCAACAGTTGTAAATCCTTCTGCTGCAAGCCCTGCTATTACAAGTGCTGCTCCAGCTCGCAAATCCGGTGCATTAACACTGGCTCCGGTAAATTTTTCAACACCATCAATAACAGCAGTATTACCTTCAACCTTAATATTGCCACCCATTCTGGCAAGTTCATCAACATATTTGAATCTATTTTCAAAAATGCTCTCTGTTACTATACTTGTACCATTAGATAATGCTAACGTAACTGCCATCTGTGGCTGCATATCTGTAGGAAATCCTGGATATGGTAATGTCTTCACATGAGTATGATCTAACCTTCTGGTAGCCACTACTCTAACTGCTTCGTCAAACTCTTCTACCTGACAGCCAATCTCCTCTAATTTGGCAGAAATAGCTTCTAAGTGTTTAGGTATAACTTTTTTAATCGTTATATCACCTTTGGTAGCTGCTGCTGCCATCATAAATGTACCAGCTTCAATCTGATCTGGTATAATCGAATATTCTGATTTATGGAGTTTTTCAACACCTTTAATTCTGATAACATCAGTACCGGCACCTTTAATATTCGCACCCATACTATTTAAAAAGTTAGCTACATCTACAATATGTGGCTCTTTCGCTGCATTCTCAATAATAGTATTACCCTGAGCCATTGCTGCTGCCATCATAATATTAATAGTAGCACCTACTGATACCACATCAAGATAAATATGGCTACCAACCAAGTTCTCAGCCTCTGCGTTAATCAAACCATATTTAATATCAACCTTAGCTCCAAGGGCCTTAAATCCTTTAATATGCTGGTCAATTGGTCTGCTACCAATATTACATCCGCCCGGTAAAGCTACCTGTGCCTTTTTATATTTACCTAATAATGCTCCAAGCAAATAGTATGAAGCTCTAATTTTCTTAATAAATTCCTGATCAATCAAAGTTCCTGTAATGTTAGCACCGTTAATCTCAACAGTGTGTCTGTCTATTCTTTTAACAGTTGCTCCAATGTCTGAAATAGCCTGTAACAAAACATTTGTATCACGAACATCAGGCATATTCTCAATCAAAACTGGTTCATCTGCCATAATTGCTGCCGCCAAAATTCCTAATGCAGCATTTTTAGCTCCGCCTATTTCGACTTCACCAACTAATGGATTTCCACCTTTTATAATGTACTGTTCCATATTGCACCTCATCAATATTTTATATATGATAACCGTAAATTCCCATTTCTCTATTTTATGTCTATGTATATATTATTACAATTTTCTCAAATGTTATATCTGTAATTTTTAGTTAATTAATTAGCTTATAATTAGACTATTTTATCTAATCACACATTTTTATATAATACACCAAAGTTATTTATTTATCAATACACAAATACATTATAACATAATTTTTTGAGGATGTATCTCTCCTGAATAAAAATTTTAATCCAATTTCCGCAATTATGGCACTATCTTCGCTACTTACGCAAACAAAAAGAGAATAAAGCATATACAAAGTAACGTCACAAAGCCCTCTTAGACTTAAATGACTCCTCAATTATATACTTTACTCTCTCTTTAATTTCCTTCGTAAAACAAGGAATTATTCACTTAAAGCATCGTTTACTTCTTCTACAACTTCATCTACAGAACCTGCTGTATCTTCTGATTTTTCGTCAGCTTTAATAGTTACTGTTCCATTAATAACTAATTTTTCTTTTACCTTTGTATCTTCTTTAACATCGCTTTCTGTTTCCCAAGCTTCATATGTAGTATTGTAAAGTTCCGTCTGTCTTTCTTCTACGATTTCTGTCTTTCTCTCTTCTGTAGCATCTTTATCAAAATTACTGATAAGCTGAACTACATAATATCCTGATTCTGCTTCTACAATATCACCAACCTGGCCTTCCTGTAATGAGTTAGCCATTTCAAGAATGTCTTTGCTAATTGAACCTGTATTATCATCACTGTATGATGTTTCAATTGCGGAATAACCTAAGCCTTCTGCTGCTGTTTTCATATCCGAACCGCCACTTACTTCATCAGCCAACTGTTCTGCCTTTGCTTTAATGGCATTTTTTTCATCTTCTGTAAGCTCTGTAGTAGTTCCATCCTCAGCTGTCTGACCTGCTGTTGACAAGAATGTATATGCCACTTTTTTCTGTGCTGCTTCCTCATCTGATACTTCTGTATCTGCACCAGCTTTAATTGCATTTTGCACCTTCTGACTTATTGTATATAATGTAAGATAATCAACGATAGATTCTTTGTCTGCTGTCATTACTTTGATAGTTTTATCTTCATTATCAGCAATAAATGTATCTGCTACTGCTTCAATAGCTGCAACCTCTTCATTTGTCAATTCCACCGAATATTCACCAGCGTGTTGTCCTAATATAGTCATTTCCTTCAAATCATCAACTACACTATTAACTGTTGACTCACCAAATGTTATTGAACCATCAATTGACTGGTTCCACATATCTTCACCTAAAAATGATGAATAGTATGTTTCATATGTCCCCTGTTGTGTTCTTAAGTAAAAGTTAGCCACTCCGTAAGATACATTTTCACCATTAACCGTCATTAACACATCTGTTGATTTGGCTGAATTACCGCATCCCATTGTTCCCATAATACATGTTGCTGCAAGTGTTACTGTTAACACTCTTTTTGCAAAATTCTTCTTCATATATTCCTCCTAAAAGCCCTTTTATCTTTTTCGATTTTTCACAACTATCCCTTTAAGTCTTACTCACAAGACTTTTCTATTACCCTGTCAAAAACAAGACTCTGTTTTTTTTCTTTTTTCGGCAAGTTACATTATATTACTTTCTATTTAGTCTATCAATGATTTAATGCCTTCCAAAACCGACTTAACTGTTGCAATATTGTCTACCTTCGTTCTGCTATTCTTAATAGGAACATAGGTAAAGAATGGTTGTGTTTCTATCGTAAATTTTAATGTATTATTAAAGCTGTCTAGTAAATCAGGTATTTTAGCCGGATTAACCTTCGCCTTTTCATACATTTTGAATTTAATTGTATCATCCTTTTGTGAAATTTCTGTTACATATGCCTCACTGGCCAATAACTTAATTCTGGCTACCTCTAATAGATTAAGTACAGATTTACTTGGTTCTCCAAATCTGTCAATCAACTCTTCTAACATTTCTTCGCACTCTTCGTCCGATTCTATACCAGCTATTCTCTTATAAATATCTAATTTCTGATATTCATTAGCTATATATTTATCAGGGATAAACGCATCAATTTCTATATCTATGGTGGTTTCAAATTTTTCTTCCACAGGTTCATTGTTTTTGAGTGATTTTACAGCTTCATTTAGCATTTTGCAGTACAAATCATAACCTACTGCCTCCATATGTCCGCTTTGCTGAGCACCTAACAAATTACCTGCTCCTCTGATTTCCAAATCGCGCATGGCAATCTTAAAACCACTACCCAAATCTGTATACTCTCTGATAGCATGTAGTCTCTTTTCAGCAACTTCTTTTAGCATTTTGTTGCGTCTGTACATTAAAAATGCATAGGAGGTTCTGTTAGAACGCCCTACTCGTCCTCTTAACTGATACAGCTGTGACAAACCAAGATTATCCGCATCGTGAATAATCATTGTATTGGCATTTGATATATCTAAGCCTGTTTCGATAATGGTGGTAGATACCAAAACATCTATCTCACCATTAATAAAATCTACCATAATTCTTTCAAGCTCACGCTCATTCATCTGTCCATGGGCAAACGACACATTTGCATCTGGTACCAATGCTGCTATTTTATTTGTTATTTCATCAATATCCGTCACCCTGTTATACACATAATAAACCTGACCACCTCTTGACAACTCTCTATTAATGGCCTCTCTAACCATTTCTTCGTTATATTCCATAACAAAGGTTTGAATAGGCATTCTATCAATTGGAGGTTCTTCCAAAACACTCATATCTCTTATTCCAATCAAACTCATATGAAGAGTTCTAGGAATAGGTGTTGCTGTAAGGGTCAATACGTCTACATTTTCTTTAAGCTTTTTAATCTTTTCCTTATGGGCAACTCCAAATCTTTGTTCCTCATCAATAATGAGTAATCCTAAATCCTTATACTCTAAATCCTTTGACAATACTCTGTGAGTTCCAATAACAATATCTACAAATCCCTTCTTCAAATCTGCAATTGTCTTTTTCTGTTCACCAGGTGTTTTGAAACGACACATCAAATCTACACGGACAGGGAATTCCTTCATTCTTTGTGAGAAGGTATTGTAATGCTGCTGTGCCAAAATAGTAGTAGGCACCAGATACACTACCTGCTTACCTTCCTGCACCGCCTTAAACGCCGCTCTTATAGCAATTTCTGTTTTACCATAGCCTACATCTCCGCAGACTAATCTATCCATGATTTTACTGCTTTCCATATCCTTCTTAACAGCCTCTATAGCTAATAGCTGGTCCTCTGTTTCTTCATATGGAAACATTTCTTCAAACTCACGTTGCCATACAGTATCTTCACCATACACATATCCCTTGGTCTCTTGGCGTGCTGCGTATAGCTGTACCAAATCCTTGGCAATATCTGCTACCGCTCCTCGCACTTTTGTTTTGGTCTTATTCCATTCTTGGGTACCTAACTTGTTTAACTTAGGCTTCTTAGCCACATCACTGCCTGCGTATTTTTGTATCAAATCCAGCTGGGTTGCCAAAATATAGAGATTACCACTACCTGCATATTCTATCTTTATATAGTCTTTTATAATTCTGTCTACTTCGATTTTTTCAATACCACGGTAAATTCCAAGACCATGATTTTCGTGAACTACATAATCCCCTACTTTTAAATCATTAAAACTAGCGATTTTTTGCCCTTCATAAATTTTTCTCTTTTTCTTCTTTGTCTTAACTGTACCAAAAATATCTGTTTCAGAAATTACAACAAATTTTGCAAGTGGATACTCATAACCCTTATGAACATTTCCTGCCGTTATCATAATTTCACCCGGGTTTATTACTCTGTCCAAGTCGTTTGTATAAAAACTTATCAAATCATAATCTAACAAATCCTGTGCCAGTCTCTGGGCTCTTGTAGTAGATGCTGACAGCAATAGCACCTTATATCCTTGCTTTTTCCACTGTTTTAAATCCTTAACCAATATTTCAAAACTACTATTATAAGGATTAACGGATTTTGCTGTTATATTAAATATTTTATTAATTTTGAAATCCTGCTGTTTAAACTCTAATGTAGTGACAGCTACCCCTTTGTAAGAGCTAATCTTAGCTGCTATTTCACTTGCACTGGTCAAAATATTCATTTGTAAAGGTAACATATAACCTTTTTCTATTCTATTAACAACACTTTCCCTGAATTCTTCCTCTACAGTCTTAGCCTTTTCCATTATTCTAATAGGCTCATCTAGGAAGCATATTGTCTCTTCTTTGTCAAAATATTCAAGAAACGAAACTGCCTCGGGATAGAAATATTTAATAAAACCATCCAATCCCTTAGTTGTCAGACCTCTATACTCTGTAAGCTCTTCTTTTATTTCCTCTACCATATTTTTTATATTGGCAGACTCTTCCGTTTTCATTTCTTTTCTTAGTTTATCAATTAAAGGTTTTGCCTCATCATCCAGTCTCTTCAAACCTGAAGAAATTCTCTTTTCATCAAGAATAATCTCATTAGCCGGATATATGTCTATGCTATCCAGCCCCTCAATTGAACGCTGACTTTCACAGTCAAAACTTCTAATAGAATCAACATCATCATCCCACAATTCTATTCGATAAGGATTCTCTTCTGTTAAAGAAAAAATATCTATAATTCCACCTCTGATGGCAAACTGTCCGGTGGCTTCAACCTGATAATTCTTCTCGTAACCTATATCTATTAATCTCTTAGTTAATTCTTCTATATCTATGGTATCAGTACTGTCTATATGGATTACATTTTCCAAAAAAACCTCTTTTGGAATAATACAATCCATTAGACCGTCTAAAGTAGTAATAACTGTGGCTTCATCATTTTCCACTACAGTTTTCAAACAATTGATTCTTTGCTTGGCAATGAGATTCCCATGTATGTCTGCATTGTAGAATATCAAATCTTTCGCCGGATAGAGACACACATTTTTATCAAAAAACTTGTAATCCTCGTAGATTTCCTTTGCTTTTAACTCATTTCCTGCAATTATTATTCTTTTTTTATAGCCATTAGAAATACCATACATTATATGAGCCTTTTGGGAATCAATACATCCTGCAACCTGAATTAACCCCTTTGTCTTTTTTAACCCTGTCAATATTTCATCATATTCTGATAATTCTTCTAGCGGACTAATTAATGTTCTCATTTTCTTACCCACTCTTCAAGTCGTTATTGTTTCTTCTTATTATACTCATTCATTGCAGCATCCACGTCCTCTGTAACAATCTTTGTTACTGCATCTACTACATTCTTTACTGCATCTTCCATAATCACTTTATCTTCTTTAGAAAAATGCCCCAATACATAATCTGCCAAATCCATTCCCTTTGGCTTTTCTCCTACACCGATTTTTACTCTGCAAAAATCCTGTGTTCCTAAATGCTGAATAATGTTTTTTAAACCATTATGCCCACCTGCACTTCCTTTCTTACGAATACGAAGCTGCCCCGGTGGCAAGTCAATATCATCACTTAACACTATCAACTCATCCTCTGGAGATATTCTGTAATAATCCACAAATTCCCTGACACTTTCTCCACTTAAGTTCATATATGTCTGTGGTTTTACTAAAACAACCTTATATCCTTCAATATAACCCGTTCCAAATAATCCCTTATGCTTTTTAGTGTCGACACTTATATTGTATCTGTCTCCAAGTGCATCTATTGCCGCAAAACCAATATTGTGTCTTGTTCCATTATATTCTTTGGTTGGATTACCTAATCCTACAATAATATACATATTTAAACCTCTATAAATCTTTATCCTTATTTTTACTTACACATTAATAATTAAAAGTACAGTCTCTTATTTATAATTACTGACGAGCCTTCATAATCTCTTCTGCTGCCTTTAACTGTTCCTGGTCATTAACTCCTGTAATATCCTCGGCACTCTCAAGCATAAAAGCATCTACCTTAAAGCCTTTTTCCTTAATTATTGTGAGAGTATCAGGAAGATAATATTCACCCTGTGCATTATTAGTTGTTAACTTATCTAAAGCTTCCTTTAATTCTTTTGAATCAAATACATACATTCCGGAATTAACTTCCTTAGACAACAACTCCTGTTCGTTAGCGTCCTTATGCTCTACACTCCTAAGGAAATTCCCCTTTTCATCTCTAATAATTCTTCCATATCCTGTAGGATTATCTACTTTAGCCGAAAGCACTGTAACACCATTACCATTTTCTCTATGAAAATCCACAAGATTTTTAAGTGTTTTCCCGGTAATTAATGGTGTATCACCAAACAAAATGAGAGTTTCTCCCTCGTCTGCTATAAAATCTTTTGCACATTTCACCGCATGACCTGTTCCAAGCTGTTCACTCTGCATGGCATATTTTACATCAGATACCACATTTTCCTTTACAACATCGCTTTTATATCCCACAACAAGACATACCTCGTCAGCACCTGCTTCTTTAGCTGCTTCTATGGCATATTCCACCATACATTTTCCCATTACCCTGTGAACCACCTTAGGTAAATCTGATTTCATTCTTGTGCCCTTACCTGCTGCCAAAATAACTGCATTTAACTTATTCATAGGTTTCTAACCTCCCGGATTTTATTATATTAATTCTTGATTTATGTGTTTTCATACTTATCTTAATATATTCATTTATATACTTTTATCTACTTTATTTTGTTAATCTTTACGTAAAACCCTTATTAGCCCTAAGAAAATCTTTCTTATGTATATATCTTCTATGTCACATTAGGCTATATAAGCTGCGAGCTCTCCCACAACTAATATAGCCACGTCTATTTTACTAATATTTGCCTGTTTTGTCACGCAAAACCTTTACTACAATTAATTATAATATCCAATTATGTCAAATCAACTTTTCTTACAATTTCCTTACTTTTCTCTTTATTTTTCGAATTATTGTTTTTCTTCTTGTACAATTTGTTGTTTTATTGTACAATAAATATAAATAATTGCTTATTTGTTTCTTTTCACAAAATTTCATTTAATAGGAGGATATGTATGAAAAATCGCAAAAAGATTATTGTTATTTGCTCATTATTTTTATCACTATTTTTTTCCAGCACATCTCTTGCCTCAAATTCTCTCATAAATACCGCTGGATTACCCCAACTAGAGTTCAAAAAAATTACTAATGATAATAGTATAAAGCCGCGCATTTACTGCACCTGCGAAAACCAATGTGTAACAATGTGTCTTGGGAACTCCCATTCTGCTTCAGGTACACATAAATATAGTGGCGGAAAAACTTGCAAATTTACACAAATTTATTGCTATGGTGCTCTCGTGTGTACATCCTGTGGAAAAACAAATGAATCATACGGAACGCACCCCTGTATACAAATTCATAGATCTTGTTCCTTAAAAAATCGACCTAATGGATATGTACAATGTACAATGCAAATTAATTGTATTGATTAAATTTACTTTTAAGCACACATTGGTTCAAATTATCGATGTGTGCTACTCATTAATAAATTTTTCTATGGAGGTAATAAAAATGTTCTTATTTTTCTACCCATATAAAGACAACGTATTTAATATCGTTCACGGAAATGATGTATTTGTAATAACTTCCATTTTGCTTTTAGTAATATCACTTATTCTATTTATTATAAACAAAATGAATGTAAATAAAGATACTAAAAGCAAATACATACTTCCTATAATCTTTATGGTATTAGGCATATTATTTTTTTGTGCCTCACTGTAGTTTTACCATTCTGTTTCGACTTTTACAGGTTACTACCTTATAACCCAATTTTTTAAGCTCCTTCATATTTGCCTTTACAACCTTATTTTGTATAAATTATTATTAGCATCTATGAAAGCCTTATCCTCTTTGACGTATTTATAAAAAAATCCCTAAAAAACTAACACCATTAATACTATTGCAAATACTCTTTTTATAATTCTTTTTTTATTCATTATCATCTCTACCTTCTCTTTTGCCAAAGCAAAGAGTTTTCTTGCAGACTCTTCGCGTGGGAGCGATGCCTTTATGACAAAATTCTTCTCAAGTTATTACTATATTTTTCTAACGCTCACCAAAACGTAGCATTCTCTTTGACACCTGCATAAATCCTAAAAATCCGCCCTGATTTCTCAGAGCGGATTTTCCCCCTACATAACATTATATCGCTTAACGCAATGCACAAGTATTTCTACTCGGCTGAACTATCAGAAACATCCAATTTAGCAGCCTCATATCTCTCAATAATAATAGACTGAATCATATCTCTTGTCTCTGAGTTGATCGGATGAGCTATATCCCTATACTCTCCATCTGATGCTTTTCTACTTGGCATAGCGATGAATAATCCTTTCTCGCCTTCGATTACTTTGATATCATGAACTACGAATTCATCATCAATAGTAATAGATACAACTGCTTTCATTTTTCCTTCTTTTGCTACTTTTCGTACTCGAACGTCTGTAATTTTCATGTCTTTGTACCCCTTTCTTCTGCCACTAATAATTAGGTTGTATGAAGCTATTTATAATACATAGCGCTCATTTTTCTCTACTACGATTTTGATACCATCTTCTCCGCAGTAGTAAGAGTTTGCTCGAATCGTATCACGGCTTTCCACAATACAATTCTCTATATGAATATTATCGCCAAGATAAACATCATTCAAAATTATTGAGTTCTTAATGACACAGTTGTTACCTACAAATACCTTCTTAAATATAACTGAATTTTCTATCTGACCATTTATAATACAGCCACTGGATACAAGGGAATTCTTAACTTGTGCTCCCGGATTATATTTCGCTGGTGGCAAATCATCCACTTTTGAATATATATCAGGATACTGTTTAAAGAAATAATCTCTTATTTCAGGTTTTAAGAAGTCCATATTAGTTTTGAAATATGATTCTACTGTAGAAATATTACTCCAGTATTCATTCATCTTGTAACCATATATTCTCTTAAGATTCTTGTATCTTATTAAAATATCTTTTACAAAGTCATATCTTTCTTCGTGTTCACATGCCTCTATTAATTCAATTAAAAGTCTTCTTCTTATTACATAGATACCAGTTGAAATAGTATTTGACTGAGCCACCATTGGTTTTTCATCAAATTCGGTAATTCGCGAGTCTTCATTCATTTTGACTACACCAAAACGTGTTACGTCCTCTGTTGCCGGCACGTCTTTACACACAACTGTTATATCTGCTCTTTTTTCAATATGGTACTCTAGTACTTTGTTAAAATCCAGTTTGTAAACACCATCTCCAGATGCAATTACTACATATGGTTCATGACTACTTTTCAAAAAGTGCAAATTCTGATAAATGGCATCTGCTGTTCCTCTAAACCACCAAGCATTATCCGGAGTTACTGTTGGTGTGAATAAAAACAATCCACCTTGCTTTCTACCAAAATCCCACCATTTAGACGAACTTAAATGCTCATTTAAAGATTTAGAATTGTACTGAGTTAGTACTGCAACTTTCTGAATCCTAGAATTAGACATATTACTTAACGCAAAATCTATACTTCTATAACATCCTGCCACCGGCATAGCTGCTATAGCTCTCTTCTGAGATAGTTCTCGCATTTTATTGTTGTTACCACCCGCTAAAATAATACCTATCGCTCTCATCGTTTGCCCCCTGCCTTTATCAATGTTTCGCCGCTTGCTAATGTGTTGTCCAGATAATCTTCAGGAGTTGTAACACCTGAAATAGCAGTGTTTTTACCTATTTTTATTCCGTCTGGTATTACTGAATTCTCTCCAATAGTTACAAGACCAAAGGAATATATATTAGGCTTAACCTTATTTGGCACTTCTTCTCCAACACCAAGATTTACATCATTTCCTATTGTTACGTTCTCTGCGATTATAGATTTATCTATAGTACAATTATCGCCAATCTCTGTGTCAGCCATTATAATGGAGTCTCTAACGACAGTTCCCTTACCAATTGTTACTCCCGTTCCTATTATAGAATGATATACTTCTCCGTAGATAGTAGATCCTTCACCTATAATACTCTTGTCCACCTTTGAATCTGCCGAAATATACTGAGGTGTTATTTTATCACTCTTTGTATATATCTTCCAATATTCTTCATAAAGGTTAAATTCAGGAATCAAATCAACTAATTCCATATTAGCTTCCCAATAAGAAGCCAATGTTCCAACGTCTTTCCAATAACCATTGTACTCGTATGCAAATAATCTTTCACCTTTATCGTGACAATATGGTATTACATGTTTACCAAAATCACAGGCATTCTCTTCTGACAATGCTTCCAGAGCCTCTTTTAATGCACTCCACGTAAATATGTAAATACCCATTGAAGCAAGATTACTTCTTGGTTTTTCAGGTTTTTCCTCAAAATCCTGTATTCTTCCTTCATCATCAGTAATCATAATACCGAATCTGCTGGCTTCTTCCATAGGTACTGGCATTACTGCTATTGTTACGTCTGCATTCTTCTCTTTATGGTAATCAAGCATTACCTCATAATCCATTTTGTAAATATGGTCACCAGACAAAATAAGTACATATTCCGGATTATAGCTCTCCATGTATTCCATATTCTGGTAAATAGCATTAGCTGTACCAGTATACCACTCACTGTTTCCACTCTTTTCATAAGGTGGCAAAACAGTTACACCTCCGACATTTCTGTCTAAGTCCCATGGAATACCTATTCCAATATGGGCATTAAGCCTTAATGGTTGATATTGAGTTAAAACTCCTACTGTATCAACTCCTGAGTTAATACAGTTACTTAAAGGGAAATCAATTATACGGTACTTTCCACCAAAACTAACTGCTGGTTTCGCTACCTTCGATGTCAAAACTCCTAATCTGCTACCTTGTCCCCCTGCAAGAAGCATGGCAATCATCTCTTTTTTTACCATTCAATAGCCCCCTCTTCATTCTTTTTGATAACTACAATTATAACACATATAAAACAGTTTATGAGTTAATTTCAGCAATTTAATAGAAATTTTATCTATTTTTACTTAATTGCATTAATTTCACATTGCATTTTAGATAATTCAACGTAACCGCAGAAAAAACCAATCAATTTTAAACATTTAAATTTTGTTTTTTCTGTACTCTCTTCTCCTGTACTATATTGTATTACATTCTATTTATATGCTTTTAATAAAAGTTTATGCTTAATTGATTGACTAATATTCAAAACAGGAATAATATCAAAATTAGGAATAATTACTAAGTTAGAAGGAGATATTATGCAAGGTCTAAAATATAGCAGACAACGCGAAGCAATTAAAACATTTTTAATGGATAGAAAAGATCATCCAACAGCTGACACCATATATACTAATGTCCGTCAGGAATTCCCGAATATAAGCCTTGGAACCGTGTACAGAAATCTTGCATTACTATGTAAAATAGGTGAAATCAAAAAAATATCTACAGAAGAAGGAATGGACCGTTTTGATGGAAATCCTGACCCTCATTATCACTTTATATGTAATACTTGCGGAAAAGTAATGGATTTGGAACTGGATAATATGGATATAATTAATCAGGCCGCACAAAATAAATTTGCCGGAAAAATCCATGGACATATTGCTCATTTCTACGGGGAATGTCCACATTGTATAACAAACAACCAGATTTAGAATTTATTTACAATTAGTTTATTTTTTTCTTATTGACTCTTGTTTATCATTATGATAAATTAATATCAGTAACTATTACTATTATTGAGAGTAATTTTTTTACAAGAAAAGGAGATAGATATAATGAAGAAATTTGTATGTAGCGTATGTGGTTATGTTCACGAAGGAAATGAAGCACCAGCTGAATGTCCAATCTGTAAAGCAAAGGCTGAAAAATTTACTGAACAGTCTGGAGAACGTACTTGGGCTGCTGAACACGTTGTAGGTGTTGCTAAGGGCGTTAGCGAAGATATTATTAAGGATTTAAGAGATAACTTCACTGGTGAATGTACAGAAGTTGGTATGTATCTTGCGATGGCAAGAGTAGCTCATAGAGAGGGCTATCCTGAAGTAGGTATGTACTATGAAAAAGCAGCTTTTGAAGAAGCTGAACATGCAGCTAAATTTGCTGAATTATTAGGTGAAGTTGTAACTGATTCAACTAAGAAAAATCTTGAATTAAGAGTTGATGCTGAAAACGGTGCCACAGCAGGTAAGTTTGATCTTGCTAAACGCGCTAAAGCTGCAAATCTTGATGCTATTCATGATACAGTTCACGAAATGGCTCGTGACGAAGCTAGACATGGAAAAGCTTTCGAAGGACTTTTGAAGAGATACTTTGGTTAAGCTACAAGCGGAGTAAGGCTAAATCGGGTAGGAGATAGATAATTATTTTATTTTCAAGATAATTTTATAATTACAGATAACTAGAGGGTGAAAACGTAAACCTGTGTTTCACCCTCTAGTATTTATTATACTATTCTGTTACCAAAAAGTACCATCTAAGATTGTCACTTCCAACCTTTTCTCTCCATAAAATTCATTCCTTTCTGCTAACGAACTTCAATTTCCACACATACATCTTTGCATCCTTCTGATGCGAAAACAACTTTTATCTTTCCTGTCTCCATTCCTGACCTGATAACAGCCATTACGTATCCGTCATAGGTATCCCATTCTGTATCATTATAACTGGATACAGATTGTGGATCAGCACTTCCAAATGCCTCCAATCTGCCCGCTCCTTCTACAGAAACTGCTACTTTTTTAGATGCAAAGAGGTTTTCCGTTCCGTTCTCATCCACCAATTTCACAGTAATAAAAGAAAGATCTTCTCCATCCGCGCAAAGTACTTTTTTATCAGCTTCTGCACAGAGCTGTATCTTCTCGCTCGCTGTATTCAGTGAATATCTTCCGGTTTCTTTTCCAGCATCATAACTAACTGCGATTAATTCACCCGGTTGATAAACCAACTCATAGGTTGCAGTAAATTCATTTTGTTCTCCTGCAGGTTTCTTTCCAAGGGAATGCCCATTTAGGAACAATTCCACTTCTTCCGCATCAGCATAGATATCTACAACAGCAGGTCTGCCTTCATATCCGGGCCAAGTCCAGCTCGAAACCGAGTCTTTATGCATCCAAGGTGTTTTCGAACATTTCATACCATATCGATTTACCCTTTCTACTGCGATATACGGTTCTTTTCGAAGTCCATAAACGATTTCCCTAAGATAACTGATCGGACGTCGATATCCAATCAAATCCAAATCACCGATATAAGCTGTCCTTTCAGGATATATACTAGAAAAGTTCGCATTACCATCGTAATGGAATATTCCACATCCTGCTTCTCCAAGATAATCGTACCCGGCCCAGGTAAAGTCTCCCAGGACATGTGGATATCGTTTTACAATTCCCCACAGTCTTACAATATCTGCCGGATACGTTTCCGTACCAAGAACAGTTTTATTCGGATGAATTTCCTGTTCTAATACATGTCTTCCGGTGAGATAATTCAGTCCGACAATATCACTAGACACAGAACAACCTTCTAGCGCTTCTGTCAACAACGGATGCGTAGAAAAATATTCTCCTCGTTCCCCTTCCATCATACTCATAAAGCTGTTAAAGGCATTGCTTCCGTCTTTGTTTCCAGATCCATCTGCTTCTGGTGTTCCAAATTTTCCCATTACATCGGCCATAATATCCTTCAACCGCCGTCCAGCCGTCATAAGGCCGTTCAGCCCCATTGTCGTAAATCTTGTGTGATCCAGTTCATGAAACTTATTGCAGATTTTTCGATTGATTGCCGCTCCTGCATCGGAACCAGCTTCTGTAATCTCATTTCCAGAGGAATACAATACAACCGACGGATGATTATAATCTGTTGCCACCATCTGTTCCACTACCTGTTCCCAGCATTCTTCAAAATGCAGTGCAAAGTCATATGGATTTTTATGAAGAGTCCACATATCACTCAATTCATCCATAACCATGATTCCATAACGGTCACATGCAGCCAGCATCGCTTTACTAATTGGATGGTGTGAACTCCGAATACTGTTAAATCCCGCTTCTTTTAGTTGCCTGCAACGTCTCTCTTCTGCCTTTTCCAGTGTTGTTGCTCCCAGAATTCCATTGTCATGATGGATACAAGCTCCACGCATCTTCACTGCCTTTCCATTCATACGTAGACCATGTACAGAATCCAACGTCAGTGTCCGAATTCCAAATGTCTCTATAGTTTCATCCAACACTTCGCCAGCATCTTCAATCTGAATCTTACACTGATATAGATTCGGAGTATCACAGTCCCACAACTCCGGCTCCGTCACACAGATGCTACATCTCGCAGTTTCCTTTGTTTCCGGATACATTACCACTTTCTGTCTATCCCTCGCAATTATTTTTCCATCTTTCTCTAAACAGACAATTACGGATATATTTTCTCTTACTTTGCTGATACTTTGTATCTTTGTTTCTATTTCTATGATTGCCGATTCTTCATCAGCTGACAGAGTAGTAATCCTGACACCATCTACGGGGATATGAATCCTGTCCCCAATGATTAATTTTACATTCCTGTAAATTCCGCTGCCTGTGTACCAGCGGCTGTTTGGAACCGTGCTATTATTTGCAATCACTTTAATCTGATTCTCAGTTCCATAATTCAGCCATGGATTTAATTCCACATAAAAATCAGAATATCCATATAAATTCCGCTTTGCCAGTGCACCATTGATATAAACCATCGCAGTCTGATAAATTCCCTCAAATTCCAAGATTACTTTTTTTTCTTTCCATTCTTCCGGTATCATCACAGACTTTTGATATATGTATTCTCCTCCAGGATAAAATCCTGTCTGAGCACCACTTTCAACATCAGGGGTACGTTCCTCATGAATCATTGCATCATAAGGGAGATGCACCTTTTTCATTCCTGACGCTCCCATAAACGAAGCTGTATCAGTACCTTTTCCGCCTTTTGTTACCTGCCAGTCATGGTTAAAGTTTCTACGAATCATGCTTTTTCTCCTTCTAAATGTTCCTCTAAATGTTCCTTATCCCATGCTCTGTTTGCATCTTCTACTTTTAATAAATAGATCAGGACAGCCATAATCAGACCAAATACAACTGGTGCTACCGCATACATAAAGAAAATCACGTTAACAGCACTTGCCGGTTGCACTGCAACAGTTCCATCAAATTTCCCCCATGCAAGAAGCCATCCGACAATCGCACTGCCGATACCTCCTCCAAGCTTTACACCAATGGAAGAACAGCTAAACATAACACCATCAATTCTCTTCTTTTGCGTTCTCCATGTATAATCACTAGTTTCTGCAACTAAAGCGTTTAACGTACCGGTAAGTGGACCACCTGCCATATTTCTTAAAAATGCAGCTCCTAGCATAAGTGGCAGATTTTTATTCATTGCTGCTACAATAAAGACAATCCCCATCAAAATAGTTATTACACGGGCGTATAAATTTACCTTCCGCATCGTACCAAATTTTTTTACCAATGTCGGTGTCAGCATTAAGCTGAGCATAACTGGAATCAGACTGACAAGCGAAAATGTTCCTAATAATGCAGGATCACCCATGTAATAGGTCATAAAATAAATTCCTGCGCCCTGTGTAATTCCACTGTAAATATAATTTACCAAATATAATCCAAGTATAATAATATAATATGGATTTTTTAACAGTAATTTTAAAGATTTTTTGAAACTTACGTTTGTTCCACCATCCTTTTTACTTTCAAAAGATTCAACAACATTTTCATCTGGAACTTCTTTTACCATCAAAACAGAAAAGGTATTAACTACAAGTCCAATGATTGCAAAAATCAGTGCAACCATACGCCATCCCTGTGTTCCACCACCAAATTTCTCTACAATTCCCATTGCACTGTAAGAAATGACTAATGTTGTAAATGTCGCAAAGATAAATCTAATAGAGCCAAGTTGTACTCTTTCCTGCCCATTTTTTGTTATCTTAGCCGCCAATGAAGCATATGCAATACTGTTTGCGGTATAAAAAACTGCATTATATGCTGTATAGAATACAAAAAAATAAGCATATTGCATGGTTTGGCTCATACTAGGAATGCTAAAAACTAAAAACAAACTTGCCGAAACCCCAATCTGTCCAAATAACATCCAAGGACGTGCCTGTCCCATCTTACTTTTTGTCTTGTCCATAAGACCACCAAAGAATATATCTGATACACCATCCAACAATTTTGACACCATCATTAATGTACCAATAATTGCACTATTCAAACCAACAGCATTTGTAAGATAAAGCATCACAAAGCTTGAAATAAGTGCATAACCGCAGTTTCCTGCCATATCACCGGAACCATACGCTACTTTTTGATACCACTTTAAATACTTCTTCTCTTTCATAAGTTTTCTCTTTTTCTCCTTTTACTTTTTTTGTAATAACCTTTACTTTTTTCGTGATAATGTATATACTTTATCTTGATATGATTAAATTTTAGCAATTTTAAACAAACCACACAATGTCACCGATATCATTTACCCGCAAAAACTGTATCATATTCGTGGATTAACTTTATTATTTATCAAGAACAAAAGGAGAACTTATGCAACATAATCCTACTCATCCTCAAAAAGAAAGCAACACTTTAAAAGTATATCATACACAAAGCACCATAAGCTCCTTTTATGATATGTCTGCTCCAATACAATTTACATTAAGTTATTGCAGCGGGCTATCTAATAAAGATTTCTTTAATATTATGACTATTTCTCCCATTGATCAGTTTCTGTATTCAACACCAATCGTTGATGATTTTCATAAATTTAATGCTCGAATTCCACATCAGCATAGCTTTTTTGAATTATTGCTTGTCCTGGAAGGAAGTATCACGCAGAAAATAGAAGGCAAAGAGTATTTGTATCCGGCAGGATCTTGTTGCCTGATCAATCAGAATGTCGTTCATGTAGAAAAGTTTACTGGAGAGGCAAAAGTACTCTTTCTCGGCTTGTCTACAAATATAATAAAAGAATTACTAGAATCATATAAAACGGCTTATTTTCCAAAGGAGGAAAGCACTATTGAAAACTCAATTTTTCAGTTTATGGCAGAGAATCTTCAATCTGAAAAAGGGAAAAATTATCTGGATTTTTTTCCAGTATTTCAAAATCAGAGCCATCTGAAAGATTTACATCAGCTTTCTGATCAGTTACTTCATGCAATGCTGATTCCTAAATTAGGATCTACTTTTGCCATAAAATCGCTGGTATGTGAATTATTCCAATACCTAGATACTAAAGAATTTTATCATATCAGTAATGTTACTCTTAACTCCAGCTCAGATCTGCTCCTGTTTTCACGTATCAGCCACCTGATGGAAGACACTAACGGTCGAATGTCCAGACTCACTCTGGAAAAAGCTCTATGTTACAGCGGTAACTACATTAATACCATTGTAAAAAAATATACAGGCATGTGCCTGTATGATTATGGTCTTTCCTTTACTCTTAAAACTGCTGCTTCTCTTTTAACTGAAACCGACATCTCAATCTCCTCTATTGCGGTACAACTTGGTTTTACGAATCGAACTCATTTTTATAAGGTATTCAAGGCAAAATATGGAGTTTCTCCAGGAGAGTACAGAAAATTCAACAACACTACATAATATTTCAAAAGTGGCTTTTTCAGTGATCTTTCAGATAAATTTCAGCTTTCCTAAAAAAAATTTATTAAAAAAGAG
>CAYOMP010000028.1:0-25633 GCA_964405075.1 uncultured Lachnospiraceae bacterium | reverse complement strand
ATACAGAAATGTGAGAAAAGCTGAAGAGAGGGGAATTATAGCTTCAAAGTGAAGAAGAAATTGTACGAGAGCAGAGGTTATTTATTGAAAATCTTAGAGCGATAGATAGCTATTATGTGAATGAACATATTGTAAATCTACTTCTTGAAGTTCGAGGGCACTTATCCACTGATAAAGATAATATGCTATCAATAATTGACACATTTCTTGCCATGTCAGAGGAAGACAAAGAGAACTTTGCTGTTGGAAGACGTATCAATCAATACTATGTTTTAGCGGATATGGATATTAAAAGAAAACATATGCAAGTAAATGAATATATAGATAAACTAAAAAAACAGGGGGTTAATCTTTCTCTTGCCTGCAATATGTTGCGTTCACAAATGATATAAGATTTTAAACAAAGGGTATGCCGATATATTTAATATATGGTATACTCTTTGTGGGTGGCGAACATAAATCAAAAAAGAAAAATGTGCAAAGTTGATATTTAGTCAAGTTGATAAAATTGTAATTTTTTCTTTGTAACTATTTATAACGATAACGAGGGGCGACTTATCACGCCCCTTTATCTTTATTATAGTAAATCCTTTTTGTATGCTGCTTGTCAGCTTCTCTTTGATATATCCGTAGTCTTTCTTCAAAGGTTTCATTTTGTGGTGTTTTCTCCCTATCTTGCAACATCCAGCTGATACTTATACATTGCATAAATTCATGCCTGCATTACATTACCTAAGACTAATTTGGCATATTCTTACAGGATATTGATTGCAAGGGTGTTTAAAGTGAATTGGGAAAATGACTTGCTAATTTGACATGAGTGCAATCTTGTGTAGAATTACAAATAGAAAAAAGAAATATTGGAATAAGGCGGTAAAATAATAATGGAAGTTACTTTGAGAATTGCCAATGAGAAAGATTATGAAATTTTGAAAAAAATGTATTGTTTATTTATAGAAAGTATGAATCAATTCGACCCATCTGATTGTAATATGGATGAGGAAATAGACAAATGGATTAATAATGCTATAAATAAGCTATCATCCGTAATCTATGTAGCTGAATTTCAGGAAAAAGTAATAGGATTTACCCGTTTGCAAAGTAAGGAAAGATTTGATAAAGATAATAATTTGATTAA
The DNA here is from genome assembly GCA_964405075.1 of uncultured Lachnospiraceae bacterium. Lineage (GTDB taxonomy): Bacteria > Bacillota > Clostridia > Lachnospirales > Lachnospiraceae > CAYOMP01. The sequence goes on along the minus strand of CAYOMP010000028.1, from coordinate 24,495 downwards.
ACATACTAAACTAAGTGATTTATTTGTTAATAGTGAATTCAGAAATAAAGGTGTTGCAACAAAACTGCTTAATCAGGCAGAGACTTGGGGGAGAGAAAAAAACGCAGTAGAAATTGTATTGAATGTATATGAAGCAAATAAAAATGCAAGGTTATTATATCAAAAGAATGGTTATCAAATAAATGAAAACATTTCCCTTAACAGAATTCGTATGGTTAAAACTTTAGTATAACAGAATAAACATCCCACAACCGGCAGTACTGGTTGTGGGATGTTCTTTTACGCGAGCAACGAGGCGAAAATTATGTTTACATAAATTTTCGACGACCGCGCTCGGTGCGAGAATGAGTCAAGAAACATTCTTTGTTCGTCAAATCATAAATAAAACTTATATATTTTACAAATAATAGATTGAGGAGTAAAAATTTCAGTGGTAAAATTATGGACGGAGGTTATTATGAAAAAAGATTATAGTAAGTTATGGACTCTATTCAAATCAATGTTTATATTAAGTGCCTGTACTTTTGGTGGTGGATTTGTAATCGTATCTTTAATGAAAAAAAGATATGTGGAAGAATTAAAATGGCTTGATGAAGATGAAATGCTGGACGTTACAGCAATTACCCAGTCAGCCCCGGGACCACTTCCGGTAAATGCATCAGTAATAATAGGATATAGGATGTCAGGTGTTGTGGGTTCTCTGACAGCAGTATTGGGAACAATACTTCCGCCAATGATTATTATTTCTATAATATCCTTATTTTATGAGCAGTTCAGAACCAATCCATATATAGCGACAGCTTTACAGGTTATGAGAGCCGGTGTTGCAGCGGTTATTTTTGATGTTGTAATTAATTTGGCAGGAAATGTATTAAAAACAAAAAGAGTTCTATATATAACTATGATGATAGTAGCATTTGTTGCCACGTATTTTTTGAATATTAGTGCGATGATAATAATTCTTGTATGTTTGGGAATAGGAATTCTTGATTTGCTTTTGGGCTATAAAGGTGGGAAAGGTATGGTGAAATAAATGTTATTACTAAAGTTATTCTTTTCATTTATACAAGTTGGATTATTCAGTGTTGGAGGTGGATATGCAGCCATCCCCTTGATAAAAGATCAGATTGTAAATGTTCATAATTTAATGACATTGGAAGAATTTTCAGATTTAATCACTGTAGCAGAAATGACTCCGGGACCTATATCCATTAATTCAGCTACCTTTGTGGGTATGAGACTGGCAGGAATACCAGGAGTATTGTTATGCTCTATTGGATGTATTATTCCATCCTTTTGCATTTGCTTAATTTTAGCACATTTCTATTATAAATATAGAACCGTAGGTGGAGTGCAGGTAGTTCTTGGAGCAATGAGACCGGCAGTAGTGGCATTGATTGCATCAGCTGGTGCTTCTATATTAATGTTGGGATTATTTCAGGCGGAGTTAAGAGAAATTGTACTAAGTAATATACGAATAGTTGAACTTGTTATTTTCGTGGTAGCTTTGATTATATTGAGAAGATTTAAGATAAGTGCAATAACTATTATTTTAGGAAGTGGTGTAGTTGGTACAATAATCTACGCATTAATGGGAGCAATATAGATGGTTAGTTTGAAATGACCAATATCTAGAGAAAATAAAATAACTTGAAAAACTACATTTATATTGCAAACTTGAATTCCTTGAGGTGCACATTCTTATTCGTCTAAGAATGTGCTAACTCGTACATTTTTTTTATATCAGCAGGAAGGTCATTTGGAATTATTGTATTAAGGCGTTCTTCACTGCCGTCAGAAATAGCTTGTTCATAATACCAACATTTAAACTTAATCATTGCCATATTTTTTTTCAGGATCTGGAAGTTGTTCTTCAAGGGCTTTCTTTCTGTCTTCAAAGAGTTTTTTTCGGTTAGAATAAGTTGAGGGACCTTCGGCACACCAGTCCATAAACTGTTTGATATCCTTGATTTCCATACCAGTCTTTTTGAGGCACTCTATCACACGAAGTGCTTCTATTTCAGATTCTGAAAATTTGCGAATGCCGGAAGAACGTTTCATATCTGGGAAAAGACCTTCTTTGTCATAGTATCTGAGCGTTGAAATAGGTAAACTAAACATCTTTGAAATTTCACCAATTGTATACATAAAAAATTCTCCTTAAAAACATAAAATGTACTTGACCTAAAGTTAGGTTTAGATATTAGTATGAAATTAGAGTAACAAAGAAATAACTTTGTGTAAAGAGAAAGGAGCAAATTATGTTAGGAAATTTTACGTATTGTAACCCGACGAAGTTGTATTTTGGAGAGGATTCTCTTTCAAATTTGAGTACGGAGCTTAAAAAATTTGGACAAAATGTGGTGCTTATATATGGAGGAGGTTCTATCAAAAAAAATGGAATCTATGACGAGGTAATGGCTATCCTCAAGGAGGAAGGAAAGAATGTCACAGAGATTGCAGGTGTAATGCCAAATCCCACCCTTGAAAAACTGTATGAAGGTGTTACGATAGCAAGAAACCATAAAGCAGATTTCCTTCTTGCTGTTGGTGGTGGTTCTGTATGCGATTACGCGAAAGCTATTTCTGTATCTGTTCATTGTGAGGAGGATCCATGGGAAAAGTATTACCTCAAGTTTGAGGAACCTTCGTGTGAGACAATCCCGGTAGGCTGTGTGCTGACAATGGTAGGTACTGGTTCCGAGATGAACGCAGGTGCAGTTATTACCAATCATGATGCCAAGCTGAAGATAGGTCATGTTTTTGCAGATGAAAAGATTATGCCTAAATTCTCTATTTTGAATCCCAAATACACACTGACGCTTCCTCATTATCAGATGATTTCAGGAATTTATGATATTTTTAACCATATATGTGAGCAATATTTCTCTGGGGAAGACGATAATACCAGTGACTATATCAGTGAAGGCCTAATGAGGTCGGTAATACATTCAAGTCGTATCGCAAATAAGAATCCACAAGATTATGAAGCAAGGAGCAATATTATGTGGTCTGCAACCTGGGCACTTAATACATTGGTTGCGAAAGCAAAGTCAACAGATTGGATGGTACATATGCTTGGTCAGGCTGTGGGAGCATGTACGGATGCAACACATGGTATGACACTTGCGGCAGTTTCATTGCCGTATTATAGGTATATTATGCCTTATGGACTTGCGAAGTTTGTTCGTTTTGCAAAGAATGTATGGGATGTTGATGCGACAGGAAAGACTGATGAACAGATTGCGTCTGAGGGGCTTACAGCAATGGAAAATTGGATGAAGGAACTTGGTCTTGTATTGAACATTACAGAACTTGGAGCAACAGAGGATATGATTCCGGATCTTGTGAAGGGGACGATAGTTCTTCCAGGTGGCTACAAGGTACTTGATTCAGGTGAGATTGAACAGATTTTCAGAGAAAGTTTCTAAAAATACAAAGAATAGTGAGGAAAAATGAATGAACAAGAAGGTTGTAGTGATTTCAACAAGTATAAGAGCAAACAGTAATTCTGAATTTCTTGCAAAAAGTTTTGCAGACGGCGCATCATATGCAGGAAATGAAGTGGAGCTTATTACGTTAAAGGATAAACAGGTTGGTTTCTGTAAGGGGTGCCTTGTATGTCAGCAGACCGGCAATTGTGTAATCAAAGATGATGTGACCAAGATAATGGAGAAGGTTATTGATGCCGATATCGTAGTATGGGCAACACCTATTTATTATTACGAGATGTCTGGTCAGATGAAAGTACTCATTGATCGCTTAAATCCTATGTTTTCTAAGGATTATAAGTTTAGAGATGTTTATTTCCTTGCCACAGCAGCCGAGGATGAAGAACATGTATATGAAAAAGCCTTGTCAGGACTAAATGGTTGGATTGATTTCTTTGATAAGGCCAAACTTAAAGGATATGTTTTTTGCGGTGGTGTAACCATGGGAGGCGAGATTTCAGAAAATACTAAGTTGAAAGAAGCATACGACATGGGAGCTGGTGTATAAGATGAAGGAACACATAGCTACGTTTATTGTTTACTTGATTCTTGTATTTTGTTTGACAGCGTGTGGAGGTAGTAGTTCTGCAAAACTGCAGGAAACAAAAGATGCCACAATGCAAGAGAATAAGACTCCTGAATCTCAGATAGAGATTCAGAAAGACAACAAGTCAGATGAATACACAAAGACTACGGCTACAAATGAAAATATAGATGATGTAAATGAGGATGTCAGTATGAAATTATATATAAATAATACAGAAATTCCTGTTTATTGGGAAGATAATGACACAATTACAGAATTAATGGAACAGGCTAAATCAAGGGATATTATTGTATCGATGTCCATGTATAGCGACAATGAACAGGTTGGTACTTTGGGAAGAAGTTATACAAGGAATGATAAGCAGACAACAACACATAATGGTGATATTGTTCTGTATAATGGAGATAATATTGTTGTATTCTATGGTTCAAATTCTTGGTCATACACAAGACTGGGAAAAATGGATTTGCAGGAGAATGAGGTTATAGAATTGTTGAGTAACGGGGATGTAGAATTGAAAATCTCGATAAAATAAAATTGCTATTTTTTCTATACGAATAACTTGACAATTTCAAATTTGTACAAAAAAGAATTTTCATATTCCATAGCAGACTGTCATACATACGTCAGCACTTAATGAGCACTTGTGCGAATTTAGTACTGCTACGTATGTATCAAACGCAAGTGTGTCTGTATTGGAAATGAAAATTCTTTTTATATTACTTCTTATTTAGCTGAAAACAGAGCAACAATTTTCCTGTTTGTGAAATGTAATACTATTGCGGCAATAATAGAACTAATGAGTACTAGTATCACATACATAAAAGGACTCTGAATTCCTAAACCGCCATCGTTATTATACAAATTAATAAACAGGTTATGTATCAGATATAACTCAAGGGAAATTTTTCCAAGAAAATCCAATGCTTTATTTTTGAATTGAATTTTCATAGTTATTAATAAAACCAATAAAACAGCTACAATTACAAATGGAAGCTGTAACGATAAACAACGTAATTTGTCAAAAAAGCCAAGTCTTCCATCTTCATACATAAATTCTGTATAATAAGAATAGTTTTCTAACATGTAAATAGTTCCCATGTAAAGCGGAATAACAGCTGCAATTAGTAGTGCAGCAAGTCCATAATAATATTTCTTTGCAAAAGCAATAATCGAGTCCTGTTTATAAGCAACGAACATTCCAATTACAAATAGGAAACTACTATTGAACCACCATTCCCCCTGAAACCAATGCTCACCATGACCAAGTGACAGACTGAAAAATATAAAAACTACTGTAAAAACTGTCATTGCAGCAAGTGCAATGGAATCCTCTTTGATAAACTTGAAAAATAAAAAGAACGCTAAATAGAATAATGCTATTTCTACAATGTACCACATATGGGAATTGATTAACTGCCATCCAATTAGTATAGAAACAATTTCCATTGGTTTATATTGACAACCTTGTAGTAATTGCACAACTAAAAATACTAGGATGCTTGTAAAAAAAGGAATCCAAATAGTTAAAAGACGTTTTCTGAAAAATCCTTTGAAATAATCTGGTTTGGTCATCTTACTCTTTAATAAACCATATCCTGAAAAGAAGAAAAAGAAACCAACAAAAACAACACCCACATTTTCTAAACTGGCAAGTGTTCCAGCCATTTCTGGTCCTAACGCCTGTGCTAAATGATGTAACACAATTAGTGTGGCACACACACCTAAAAATCCTTTTGATATAGATAAACTTAAAAAATCATCATGCCATTTGCCACCACCAGCCACGCTGACTTTATAAAGTAAAACTACACCAACAACAGCCAAAATAATCCATAGAGGAAAATTTACCGTATTTAATTTGCTTACAATTTCGTTCATAATGCCCCCATCCTTGTTTTTTAAATTTAACGACTATTATTTATAAAAAATCCGACTAATCACATCGTAAACGATTAAGTAAATGCAGGCAATTAATGAAATACACAAAGTTTTTCGCTAGAAATTAGTAAAATCTTCTTAACAATATTAAGTAAAATAAAGTTTGATAGTTAACCAACACTATAAAAGAGGTTGACAATTTATCCTTGTTCATTATAATGTTTAGCAGGGACATAAGTTAGAGATATAATGAAAGGATATGACTTGATATGCCATTATATAGTATAAAGATGCGAGCAAGTGAGAAGAAAAAACATATTTCAGGCTCGGAAAAAATCATACAAGGTGACCAGATTGAAAGCTGTGTAAAACAATTGGTAAAGCGGGGAATGAAACATCCAAAAGGCACGCCGGATTTGTTGAATATCAAAGTTGAAACCCTAAAAGAGGATAATATTTTATATTTGGATGCACTGCCGGTATCTACAATAGAAGTTGACAATTATCAGAAAGGCTTAGATGAAGTAAAGAAGTTTCTGACTTCACTTAATTTGAAAAATGTTGAAGAAATAATGAGTGTTCTTTCAGATACATATGCAATGCGCGGTGCAATACTACTGGATGTGGATACTCTTGAGCGTCTTGAACCAGATAGGGAACGGGGGATTCGTGCAACTTATATGGATGCAGAAAGAACTCAAAACAATCCCATTTTAGAAGAAAAAAATCATTATGCAGAGGCAATTGTATTGGCAACAAAGGTTGCATATGCTCCTAATATCTTAGGGGAAATATGCATTTCAGATGATCCGGACTATGTTACAGGATATGTTGCATCGAAAACAACAGGATATAGGCGTATTACCAAAATGAAGGAAATTGGCAGTGAAAACGGTGGAAGAATCTTTTTATATCAGGGAAGTAAGGAAGATGTGGCTAATACTATATTCTATTTAGAAAGGCAGCCGGTTATTGTTAAAAATGTACAGCCCCTTTATTCTGAAAGATCCTCTGATAACAAATTTTCATTTATAGATGAAGAATTGCAGGAAATGAAAGATAAACATCTTTATAGAAGTATGAAAACAATCCATTCAGCACAGTCGGCAAATGTAATATGCAATGATAAAGAAATGATTATGATGGCATCTAACGACTATTTGGATATGTCCTGCGTTGATGAAGTAAAAAAATATGCCATTTCCATTCTGGAAGAATACGGAACAGGTTCTGGAGGTTCACGTCTCACAACTGGTAACACTATTATACATGAAATGCTGGAGGGAAAAATTGCAGAGTTTAAACATACAGAAGCAGCATTGGTATTTAACTCGGGATATGTTGCAAATCTTGCCACAATATCAGCATTGATGGGTAAGAATGATATTATTTTCAGCGATGAACTAAATCACGCCAGTATCATTGACGGCTGCCGCCTTAGCGGTGCAAGAGTGGTTATATATAGACATAATGACATGAAGGATTTGGAAGAAAAAATATTGGCAAATCCGTATAGTAAGGGATTAATTGTCAGTGACGCTGTATTTAGTATGGATGGGGATATATTAGATTTGCCGCGATTTGTACAGGTGGCAGATAAGTATAATTTGCTTTCCATGATTGACGAGGCACATTCAACAGGGGTGATAGGCAAAACCGGAAGAGGAATTATAGAGTATTTTGATAACAAATACAGACCGGATATCATTATGGGAACTCTTAGCAAAGCCATAGGCAGTGAGGGAGGTTTTGTTTGCGGAAGTAAAAAGCTCATAGAATATCTTAAAAATAAAGCAAGAGGATTTATTTTTTCTACTTCTCTGTCTCCGGTTACAATGGCGTCATCTTATAAGGCATTAGATTTTATTGAAAAGAATCCTGCAAGGGTTTCTTTACTTAAAGATAATATTGAGTTTTTCTGCAATTATTTGCAAAGTAAAGGATTGGATGTTCATTCAGAAACTGCCATTGTGCCGATTATGATTGGTGATGAGAAGAAGGCACTTGAAGTATCCCAAAAGCTTTTTAATATGGGTATTTTTATATCGGCAATCAGATATCCTACAGTTAAAAAAGGCAGTGCCAGACTAAGAGTAGCACTTATGGCGACACATACACAGGAACAATTAAAAAAAGCAGCTGATGCTATAATAAGCGCAAAGGAAGGTTTAATTTAATATGGTTAGCACACTAAAAGATAAAGTTTTACAAGGACATTTACCAACAAAAGAGGAGTTACTGGCTTTATGTGATGTACCTCTTGAAGAACTCTGTATTGCAGCAGATGAAATAAGAAAGTATTTCTGCTTTGATACCTTTGATATATGCACCATTATTAATGGAAAAAGTGGAAGATGTTCAGAAGACTGCAAGTATTGTGCACAATCTGCTCATTATCATACTTGTATTGAAGATTATTCCCTTAAGAGCAAGGAGGAAATATTGAGTCTTGCAAAATATAATGATGAAAGAGGAGTGCTTAGATACTCAATCGTAACATCGGGTAAACGTTTAAGTGATGATGAAGTTGACAAAGTATGTGAAGCAGTAAAATTAATTAAAAAAGAAACAAATATAGAGGTTTGTGTATCTTTGGGACTTTTAAGTAAAGAAAATTATACAAAATTAAAAGAAGCAGGGGTAACAAGAGTACATAATAATCTGGAAACTTCAAAAAACAATTTTCAAAATGTCTGCACAACACATACATACGATGACAAAATATTTGCTATAAAATCTGCTATGGAAGCCGGATTAAATGTATGTAGTGGCGGTATTATGGGGTTAGGTGAAACAATGGAGGATAGAATTGATATGGTTCTTGACATACGTCAGCTTGGTATCCGCTCTATTCCTGTGAATGTACTTAATCCAATACCAGGGACTCCTTATGAGAATAATCTAAGAATTACCAATGATGAGGTTAGGAGAATTGTTGCAATTTTTAGATTTGCTGTTCCAAATGCCTCAATTAGATTGGCTGGTGGCAGAGGTCTATTGGGTGATCAGGGTGAAAAATGTTTCTTGTCGGGGGCTAATGCGGCTATTTCAGGCGATATGCTTACAACAGCTGGTATTACCATTGAAAACGATATGAAAATGTTGGACAAACTTGGATATAAGGTGGAATTATGGAATGAGTAAAGGAATATTTATAACAGGTACAAATACAGATGTAGGGAAAACTTTTGTTACAGCTTTGATTATAAAGAAGCTTCGAGACAGTAATAAAAATGCTGGATATTTCAAGGCAGCAGTAAGTGGAAATGTAAGAACCGAAGAGGGGCTTATTCCAGGTGATGCTGAATATGTTAATCAGATTGCAGGAATTGATGCAAATCTATCTGAAATGGTTCCTTATGTGTATGAAAATGCATATTCACCTCATCTTGCTTCGCAGATTGAAGGAAATCCGGTAGAAATGTCGGTGGTTTGTAAGAAGTATAAGGAAGTATCAAAGAAATACGAATATGTTACTATGGAGGGAAGCGGCGGCATAGTATGCCCTATCCGATATGATGACAAAATTATTATGCTTGAAGATATTGTAAAAGAACTTGGACTTGGAACGCTTATCATAGCAGATGCAGGACTTGGAACAATTAACTCGATATTTTTAACAGTAAGTTATTTGAAAAGTCAAAATATTAAGGTAAAAGGAATAATTCTTAATCATTTTCATGATGACAGTATAATTGAGCAGGATAATAGGAAAATGATAGAGAAGCTTACAGGTATTCCGGTTATTGCTGTTGTACATGATAATGAAGAAGAGTTGAATATAGACGTGGAAGAATTGGAGAAGTTATATGAGTGAAGATAAGAGATATTCCACAAAAGAGCTTGCAACTGATGCTATTTTATCTGTTTTATTATTAATAACAGGTATGTTTAAAATACCATCAATAATATCTGGCACAGAGTTTCAACTTTCGGCACCGTTTGCTGTGTCTATTGCAAAGAATTTTGGATTTAAAAGATATATTATGATTGGTATTGTAGCAAGTACTATAGGGTTTTTACTTGGTGCACAAAATATCTTTAACATTACGGTTGCAATGATATATAGAGTTGTAGTGGGTATTATTTTGGTTATATTTAAGAATAGCAAAACCGCAGTAATAATCTGTGGTCCATGTGGAACGTTAGTGTCAAGAATAGTTCTTGGAAATATATTGCATACAGATATTTTATTATTGATTCTACACGCAGTACCAGGAATGATTTTTACTGCTGTTATGGCACCAGTTTTTATAAAGTTAGAAAAGAGGATAATGGATTAGAGGAGTAAAAAAATGAGTACACAACAAGAATTAGTAGAAAGAGATTTAAAATATATATGGCACCCATGTTCTCAAATGAAGGATTATGAAGAACTACAACCTATTGTAATTGAACGTGGTAAGGGTGTGTATTTGTATGATAAAAATGGAAAAGAATATTTGGATATAGTGAGTTCATGGTGGTGTAATCTGCTTGGACATTGTAATCCAAAAATCAATGAAGGTATCAAAAATCAGCTTGATAAGTTAGAACACGTTATTTTTGCAAATTTTACACATGAGCCGGCTATTACTCTTTGTGAACAGCTTATGGAAATTATTCCAAAAGGACTTACTAAATTTAATTTTTCTGATAATGGGTCAGCTTCTGTGGAATGTGCTTTAAAGATGGCATTTCAGTATCAATATCAGACAGGGCATTCTAAAAAGAAGAAATTTATGTGTCTTTCCGATGCGTATCATGGTGAAACCATTGGTGCTTTATCTGTAGGATGTCTTGACTTATATGCCAAAATTTATCAGCCAATGTTAATGAGCACTATACATGTACAGGCACCTGATTGCTACAGATGTCCATATGGAAAATGTAGAGATTGCTGTAATGCAGAGTGTTTTGAATATGCCCAAAAAGCTTTTGAACAGTATGCAGATGAAACTTGTGGGATGATTGTAGAACCATTACTACAGGGAAGTGCAGGTATGAGAATTTACCCACCTGTATATTTGAGAAAATTAAGAGCATTATGTGATAAGTATAATGTATTGTTAATAGCTGATGAGATTGCTACAGGATTTGGAAGGACAGGTAAGATGTTTGCCTTTGAACATGCAGGTGTAAGTCCTGATATTATGTGTATTTCAAAGGGATTGACAGGCGGATATATGCCAATGGCAATTACAATTACTACAGATGAGATATATAATGCTTTTTATGGAGATTATAACGAAGGCAAAGCCTTTATGCATAGTCATACATATAGTGGTAATCCCCTTGGTTGTTCGGCAGCACTTGCTGTACAAAAAATCTTTAGAGAAGAACCGATTCTTGAAAATGCAGGAAAAATGGCAATTTATCTTAATAAAAAGTTGAACGAGGCACTTATCGAGCATAAAAACGTGGGTGAAATCAGGCATATAGGACTTATTAATGCAATAGAACTTACACCTGATAAAAAGAAAAAATCTGAGTATCCATCAGAACTAAGAATTGGATATCAGATTTATAAAAAAGCTCTTGAAAAGGGATTAATTTTACGACCTTTAGGGAATGTTTTATATTTTAATCCACCACTTATAATAAATGAGTCTGAAATAGATAAAGCAATTGCAATATGTAAAGAAAGTATAATAGAAATTTTGGGATAAACCTAGACAAAAAAGAAGGCAGCAACTATCCAGGAAACAGCAGTCTAGTGAAGAATCTAGTAATAGAACTCATAATATGTACTCTACTATGAAGGAAAAAACAGAGGCTGCTATTGAAAAATCTAAGGCATTACGAGATATACTGAATAAGTTTGAAATGTAAAATAGTAAATCATTTTTGAGAATTAAAAAGGATAAATAAGTGATTTAAAGGCATAGGTTTGAGAATGCAAATTAACTACAAATATCAATAGATGTAGTTATTAGAATTCCAAAACCTATGCCTTTTTAAGATTTTGTCAGATGTTCTTTTGCCAATGCTTCCTCTTCATTTTTAATTTCCCAATGAATCAGGAAAGTTAATAAACCACGTAACAAAATAATAGCACCGAGGATTCCAAGCTCAGTCCATTCACGAACAATTACTGTACGAAGAACCTCACCTCCCATTTTGAATTCAAGTGCAATGGCAATACCCTGTGCAAGATTAAGTCTAAGATTAGAATCGTGTTTAATCCATCCGACAAAGCATTTAATAGCTGTGAATACCAGTACAATTACACCGAAGAATTCCATTAGGATTGTACATATTTCAACTGTATATCTTAGAAAATGCTCAATAGTTTCAAGAAAAAGTTCCACAGTTACACCTCCTAACTTTGTATGAAACAATTATAAGTTATCAGAAAATTTATCACAAGTTAATTTATAAAAAAGTAATTTATTTAAAGAATTTTACAGATTCCAATATAATTAATCCTTGTTTTAAATAACAAATGTAAAAAAAGTGGGAAATTTTTATTATATATGCAAAGAGAGTGGTACAAATATGTGATTTAGTGTTATATTTCATAATAAGAGTCGTGTGTATTTATTTACAAATGTGATATTGAGAGAGTGTTATCTCGGAGGTATGAAATGACTAAAAAAGGAGTAATACAAGGCGTTGCAATATATATATGTGTGTTAATTCTTATAATTAGCGGTATATTTTCTGTACATCATATTATTGATGAAAAAAATAAAACAGAAATAAGCATTAACATTGTTGATGGTGTGTCTGATAATACGGATATTATTTGGGAAACAAATTATGCAGAACCTTGGGGCAGTGTGGCAGATAATGGTGAATACATTATTGGGACAGAGTATGATTGTATACTTTATAACAAAAGTGATAAGGTATTTCACGATTGGACTATTGAATTAGAAATGCCGGAACTTGGTAAGATGCAAAACTGGTGGAATTGTGAATGTGTACAAAGTGATGGAAAAGTAATTTTAAAGCCAGTGGACTATAATTTGATTGTTCAAAAGAATTCTGAAATTCCAATAGGTTTTATTATGGATTCAAGAGAAGTTATGGAACGTCCTAATATGGTGATAAAAGGATATTTTGAGCAGTCTGTACGTCAGGTTGGTATGTACTGGATAATGCTTCTTTTATTGTTTATATGGGCTGTAACGGTATTTGTTAATCTTTTAGTAATACTTTTTGCAAAACGGTATCAGCGATTGCTAAAAGAGAAAATAGAGAAGAAAATAGCTAGAGAAGCCACATATATTGCTAAGGGTACGCAACAGATATTGGAAAGCTCTGTTTTGGTGGATTTTAAATCAAATACATATTCATATCTTGAAAAATGGTCTAATTATGATTCTATACCCCTTAAAGGCGGCTATGATACTTATGTGGAATATCAGATAGCTAGTCAGGTGACGGATGAAGAAAAGGAACATTTAGTTAGTGTTTTAAAAAAGGAAAATATTATAAATGCCTTAGGTAGTGAAAAAGAAGAAATAACATACGTGTCCCATTCGGATGATGGTATAGAAAGATGGAAAATGACACATGTTGTTGTAATGGAAAGAGTCGAAAATGTTGTAACAAAGGTATTATTCTTGAAAATGGATATAACTCATGTTATGGAAGAACAAAGAAAGAATGAAATTATTCTAAAAGATGCATTACATATGGTTCAGTGTGCCAATAAGGCAAAAACCAGCTTTCTTTCGAATATGTCCCATGACATTCGTACGCCTATGAATGCAATTATAGGTTTTACAAACCTTGCGTCAGCAAATATAGAAAATAAGGAAAAAGTAGAAGAATACTTAAAGAAAATAGAGAATTCAGGAAAACATTTACTATCGTTGATTAATGATATTCTGGATATGAGCAGGATAGAGAGTGGTAAGATTGAAATAGAGGAAAATATTTATAATCTTGAGGAGATGGCTCAGGAAGTGTATGATTTGATGCATTCACAGGCAGAAGATAAACGTATTGACTTTATTGTAGCCGTGGATGTACAGAATAAGTATGTTTTTTGTGATAAGTTAAGGATTAATCAGGTTCTTTTGAATCTGTTAAGTAATGCCATAAAATATACCGGGAATGGCGGAATAGTACAATTCTCTATTATCCAAAATGGGATTACCCATAAGGATTATGAAAGATATCAGTTTAGAGTAAAAGATAATGGTTACGGTATGAATAAGGAGTTTGTTAAACGTATATTTGAACCATTTGAAAGAGAGAATAAAGTTGTTACAAATCAGATACAAGGTACTGGTTTAGGACTTGCTATTACAAAGAATATTGTGGATATGATGGGAGGAGTTATTGAAGTTGATACTACTGAAGGTAAGGGTAGCGAATTCGTTGTATATGTTGATTTTCGGGTGGCTGATAGTGGGGATACTGAAAAACAAAACGATTCCCAGACGGTAGCAAAGAGTGTATCTGATTTTGATTTGGCTGGAAAGAGAGCGTTAATAGCAGATGATAATGAAATAAACTTAGAGATTGCAGTAGAAATATTGAAGACAGTAGGAATGGAATTAGAAGTTGCCAATAATGGTAAAGAGGCTCTGGATATGTTTACAGCATCTAAAGAAGGCTATTATGATTTAGTTCTTATGGATGTACAGATGCCGGTTATGGATGGATTAGAAGCTGCAAAAGCTATTAGACAGCTGGATAGAAAAGATGTGGATATTCCTATTATTGCATTATCAGCTAATGCTTTTGAAGAGGATGTGCGTAAATCATTGTCCAGTGGAATGGATGGACATATTTCAAAGCCTATTATTATTGAAACGTTATTTGAAACATTACATAACATTATTCAGAGAAAGAGTTAAGTAACTAGCAAAATATTATATGAGTATACGAAAGAAAAAGGATACATATATTGCCTGAATTATTGTTTAAAGTAAAAATGAAAAATCAAACTTTGAAAATTTTTCATAAATGAGTTAAAATACCCAAATAGGGTAAATAACAAAAATTATATTGATAAATAAAACAAAAAGAAATAGGTGATATAATGTACGAGAAAAAGGATTATATTTTCAGCGAGACTTTAGGTGTTTGCAGGGTTGATGATATAACAAAATTATCTGGACAGCAGGGAGAACCAATTAGTTATTATGTACTTCGTTCTGTATTTGATAAAAGTAAGGTATCGTATATTCCTGTTGAAAATCACGTAGTTAATTTGAGAGAATTGATGACAGCTGAAGAAGCTAAAATGAAGAAGGAAAGTTCATACAAGGACGAACCGCTGCTCATACAGCAGGAAATAGAATATGTATTGGGAAAAAATGGCGGAGTAACCTAAAGGGTTACTTCGCCATATTCTAATTTGCCTACGGATACTTCATAGGCTACTCTTCTTTGGGTTGAATCATCTTCTAACTTTTTAGTATATTCTCGACTTTGAATTCTTCCCCAAATCTGAGCATGACCACCAACGTTAAAAGTTGAAGCAAATCTCGCATTACGTCCCCAACATATGCAAGGTATGTAATCGGATTTACCATATGGACGATTAACAGCTATTAACAAATCTGCAATTTCACGTCCTAATGGAGTTTTTCTATATACAGGTTCCTTACAAATATATCCATCCAGATATATTTGATTAGTTTTAACATTATCATCAATCTCATCAATAAATTGAATTTCTCTGGCAAAAACAGACAATACTAATCTGTTTTTCTTCTCCTCATGTCTATTGTAAGATCTAAACTGACCAAGTATACTCAATTTTTTTCCTGTAAGGTTTGATTTAACGTCAATTAATCTTTCTGAAATCATTACAGGAATAATATCAGATGAGTCGCTAAGCCTTTTAACCTTTACATCCACCATATAGAACCCTTCACCAAAGACCTGATGACTAAATTGGAATTCTGATACGATTTCCCCCATAATAGTTACTTGATTGTTTTCGATTACCTTATCTACCATAATAAATTTTTCCCCTTCCTTTTAGAAGTATCTCTTCTAGTATCTTATCCATTAACTATATTTATTCCCATTTTTTATAGTTTAGAACCATTTTTTAAAAATTTTTTATTCAAAATGTAGAACTTCTTAAAAAACCTTGTAATCTGCTATGAATATGATAAACTGATTTAAGTTGTGTAAATATGCGATTTAATAGAAAGAAGGATAAATAAATCATGAAACAAAGACGAGAAGACGTTAGAAACATTGCCATTATCGCACACGTTGACCACGGTAAAACTACCCTTGTTGACGAACTTCTTAAACAGAGCGGTGTTTTTCGTGCTAATCAGGAAGTTGCAGAACGTGTAATGGACTCTAACGACATTGAAAGAGAACGTGGAATTACAATTTTATCTAAAAATACAGCAGTATATTATAAAAACACAAAAATCAATATCATTGATACTCCAGGACATGCTGACTTTGGTGGAGAAGTAGAACGTGTTCTTAAGATGGTTAATGGTGTTGTTTTGGTAGTTGATGCATATGAAGGTGCAATGCCTCAGACAAAATTCGTTTTAACAAAGGCTTTAGCTCTTGATTTACCGGTTATAGTTTGTATTAACAAAATCGATAAGCCAGAGGCAAGACCTGATGAAGTTATAGATGAAATCTTAGAATTATTTATGGATTTAGATGCATCAGATGAACAGCTTGATTGTCCATTCATTTATGCATCTGCAAAAGCTGGACATGCTGTGCTTGATTTATCAGATGATCCAGAAAACATGGAACCATTATTCGAGACAATTATCGATTATATTCCAGCTCCAGAAGGAGATCCGGAAGCTGGTACTCAGGTGCTTATCAGTACAATTGACTACAATGAATATGTTGGTCGTATCGGTGTTGGTAAAGTTGATAATGGTACTATTAAGGTTAATCAGGAAGTTGTTGTGGTTAACCACCATGAACCTGATAAACAGAAAAAGGTTAAGATTAGTAAATTATATGAATTTGATGGTTTGAATAAAGTGGAAGTTCAAGAAGCTGGAATCGGTTCAATCGTTGCCATTTCAGGTATTGCAGATATTCATATTGGGGATACAATCTGTTCAGTAGATGCACCAGAAGCGATTCCTTTCCAGAAGATTTCTGAGCCTACTATTTCGATGAACTTTATTGTAAATGATAGTCCTTTGGCAGGTCAGGAAGGTAAATTCGTTACATCAAGACATCTTCGTGACAGATTATTTAGAGAATTAAATACAGACGTTTCATTACGTGTTGAAGAAACAGAATCAGCTGACAGCTACAAAGTATCAGGACGTGGAGAATTACATTTATCAGTTCTTATTGAAAATATGCGTCGTGAGGGATACGAATTTGCAGTAAGTAAAGCAGAAGTATTATATAAAAAAGATGAAGATGGTAAACTTCTTGAGCCAATGGAATTAGCTTATGTTGATGTTCCGGAAGAATTCTCAGGTACAGTTATTTCTAAGCTTAGCGAAAGAAAAGGTGAACTTCGTTCTATGGGAACATCAAACGGAGGATACACTAGATTAGAGTTCTCTATTCCATCTCGTGGTTTAATCGGTTATAGAGGAGAATTTATGACAGATACTAAGGGTAACGGTATCTTGAATACTTCATTTGATGGATATGCTCCATATAAGGGAGATATTTCTTATAGAAAACAGGGTTCTCTTATCGCATTTGAATCAGGAGAATCAATCACTTACGGTTTATATAATGCTCAGGAACGTGGAACATTATTTATTGGACCAGGTGAAAAAGTATACGCTGGTATGGTTATTGGTCAGAACGGAAAAGCAGAAGATATTGAATTGAATGTATGTAAAACTAAAAAGCTTACAAATACTCGTTCTTCAAGTGCTGACGAAGCTCTTAGACTTACAACTCCAAAGGTATTGAGTCTTGAGGAAGCTCTTGAATTCATTGATACAGATGAATTATTGGAAGTAACACCAGAGAATCTTCGTATTAGAAAGAAGATCTTGGATCCTACAATGCGTAAACGTGCTGGTCGTACAAACTAGAAGACGAATAATTTGAAATAGTGCAATTAAATATAAATGAGGCTTTAAAAGTCTCTTGAAGGAAGAACCTCAGAGGTCATTAGACTTCTGAGGTTTTTGGCGTTGCCAAGCATACTACAAAAAGGTTTAGTGGATCTTTTTAGTGATTTACGAGAGTACCGCGATAATTTGGGAAACTCGCAAAGTGTGTTTCTCATATTTTTCTACTACTAACCAACTGAACTAAATGTAATTATATTTCCAAATCTCTATATCTGGTACTATTTGCTGGGATGTAATCGAGTATTCTTTTTGATATACTAATCTATGGTTTGAGGCGAAATACTTGTAACTATAGTTATGAGATGAATCAAAGATAAAAGGGGATAGGATATGGAGCATTTTATACCAAGAAATTTAGAAACAATACTTCAGCAGAAAGAGAAATTTACTGTAATATATATGATATTATTGGCATATGTACTATTTTTTTTGTTTGTACTTTATAAGGTTGATAATATGCCTGTGAGCAAGCTTCAGCCTTGGATGATATTAGACATTATATTATTTGGGGTATGTATCTTTAGAAAAAAGATTTATCTGCCTAATGCAAGAAAAGCGGGCATTAAGTTGAATCTGGGTTCAGCTACAAGAGTTGATGCGTGGGGAAACGAAGTCTTAGTTTCCTATGAAACATATGATAGGGAAATAGCCAATGGGAAAATGAAATATAAGAAAGATTGCATTGTTATTGGTGGTTGGTATAACAGAATCCGAATAGATTATCATATAGGGGAGAGTAAGAAACAGAAGAAGATTAAGGAAGCATATGACTTCTTACAATCGAAACTTACTGTGAAATTACTTCCATATGAAAATGAATATTGTGAGATGTTTGACAAGGAGAATATATATTGCCAAAATAATAGGACATTCAGAGTTTTAGTATGTATGTTTTGGATAGCGTCATTACTTTTTTTGATTGAATTATCAAATGAAGCTGATATAGAAAATGCCATGGTATATGCATTCATTAGTACGATTTTTGCGTCTATAGAGAGTGTTTGCTTATATAGAATGTTTTGTAATGCTGTATTTATTCATACTAATGGTAAAAAGCTGGAGGATAAATTGAATAGTATAGTAAAGATTAGCCCACTTAGAAAGTATAGGGGAGTTTTTGAATTTATAAGCATATTTTTGGTTTCAATTATGGCAAGTGTTTTTGTCATATTGTTTGTAAGATAAGAGTGAGGTTTATAAGAGGAGAAATCTATGTTACGTGAGAAAATATATGAATTGAAAAATTGGAAAGCCATAATGCATACTACTTGGAATCCTAATGGTCCGGGAGTTATTAGAATACATATGGTTCCACCTAAGTTTAAGCTTTTTAAGATGGCACCGGCAATAGTTATTATAAATGGCCAGGAAATATTACCATTAAATGAATCCTGGGCTATTCTCTTAACTGAATTTATTAAAAGAGTAAATGAATTTGGTCCCGGTAATATGGGGGATGAAGAATTAAAGGATATTTTGTCTGATGTATTTCATCAGGTGAGAAAGGTATATCCTGAGGTTTCGGATGTAGTTTTAAAGGAGGATTTGGGGAAAATTATTGATATTTTTGAAGATATTGTGGAAAAAAGGATACCACAAGAGGAAGTAGGAATGCTTAGTATTGGGGAATATGCACCATATATGACAGCACCTCATAGAATGGATTTAATGGTGTCGGCAATGAAAAAGAATGACAAATGGCATTGTAACCAGAAATGTTTGCATTGCTATGCTGCCGGACAGAGTTTATCTGAGGGTGAGGAGTTATCTACGCAAGATTGGAAAAGTATTATTGAAAAATGTCGTAAGGCAAAGATTCCTCAGTTGACATTTACAGGTGGAGAGCCAACTATGAGAGCAGATTTACCAGAACTAGTAAAAGAAGCTAGATGGTTTGTGACTAGATTAAATACTAATGGTGTATTATTGACTAAAGAATTGTGTACGAAATTGGTGGAAGCAGAATTGGATAGTGTTCAAGTGACTTTTTATTCGTATGATAAAGACATTCACAATACATTAGTGGGAGCTGATAATTTCGACAAAACGGTTCAAGGAATTAAAAATGCATTGGCAGCAGGTCTTAATTTAAGCATTAATACGCCTTTATGCAGTTTGAATAAGGATTATAAGAAAACATTAGAATTTGCCAAGACATTAGGAGTACAGTATGTCACATGTTCAGGGTTAATTGTAACGGGAAATGCTACGAAAGATTCTTCAAAGGAAACAAAGCTTAATAATGAAGAAATATATAATGTTGTAAAAGAGGCTGTGGAGTATTGTTATGCAAATGAAATGGAAATAAATTTTACCTCGCCAGGTTGGATTAGTGAAGATAAACTTATAGAATTGGGTCTGGACATTCCGTCATGTGGAGCTTGTCTTAGTAATATGGCAATTACTCCAGATGGCAAGGTTATTCCGTGCCAAAGTTGGTTGTCTGGAGAAGCATTAGGAGATATGAGAAAAGATAAGTGGAATAAAATCTGGAATAATTCTAAATGTAGGAAAACTAGAGGTTTTTCAGCTAAAATGGAACAGGTATGTCCACTAAGGGGAAAGGTAGGGGCAGAAAATGTTTAGAAAAATTGGAAGAATTGTATGTGCATTTATGCTTTTACTTGCAGTTGAATTAACCTTTAGTATGCAGGCTCAGGCAAAGATATTAGATCAGATTCGTGATTATAACATAACATTAACTCCAAATGAAGATGGTTCCATGACTATTAAATATGAAATATTATGGGAAGTATTGGATAGTACTTCTGAGGGACCACTAGAGTGGGTAAAGATAGGGATTCCTAATGAATATGTAAAGGATATTATTGCGAACAGTGATAATATAGATGAAATTAAATATTATAGTAGTGGTGGAGATTATGTGCGAATTGATTTTGATAAAAGCTATTACGCAAATGAACAGGTAAGATTTAGTTTTTCAATCAGACAGTATAATTTGTACCAGCATAAGCCTGATGAAGGAATATGTGAATATACTTTTACACCTGGGTGGTTTCCTAGTGCAAAGGTAGATAATATCAATGTTTTATGGGATATGGAAAATGTTGTATGGGCTTCAGGAAAACCAGATATAATTAACGGATATTATTGTTGGAACTCTTCTTTGAATTATAATGAAAAGATTACTGTATCTGTTAAATATCCTGATAATGCATATAACTATGTGGATGGAAAAGATGTAGTTGAAAAAAAAGGGATGAAGAATTTAGCACTACTAATTGCTATTGGAATTCCTGTGCTTGTGACAATATTTTCATGCTTTAGAATCAAGAAAATCCGAAAAAAGGACTATTATGGAAAACATAGTGGAATAGCTGGTACCAAATCGAGAATTATACATACTAGATATAGAGGTGGAGGGCGTTCTTGTGCCTGCGCTTGTGCCTGTGCCTGCGCTTGTGCAGGTGGCGGCAGAGCAGGATGTTCTACAAAGAATTTTTATGGAACCAAAATTGAATTAGAGCAAATTCGAAAGCTGATTAAATAAAACTACAGAAATGTAGATGTTAGTGTTAGTATTATATATATTAATGTATGAACTAACATGTATGTTAAATATGGAATAAAAGTATTAAGAAAAGAGGAATTGAATGCAATATGCTAAAATACTGGAAGGTAAATTTATAGACAGACCGAACCGCTTTATAGCCCATGTGGAAGTTGGTGGAGAGGTTGAAACTGTCCATGTGAAAAATACAGGACGATGTAAGGAGTTGCTTCTGCCAGGAGTAAATGTTATTTTGGAGGTCAGTAGTAATCCTAATAGAAAAACGAAATATGATTTGATATGTGTCTATAAAGAGGGAATAGGCTGGGTAAATATGGATAGTCAGGCACCAAATAAGGTGGTGGCTGAATGGTTGAAAACAAAGGATTTCTCTTATATAAAGGGAGAATATAAATTTGGTAAGTCACGAATTGACTTCTATTGTGAAAAAGGTGATAAGAAATACTTAATGGAAGTTAAGGGGGTTACTCTAGAGTATGGAAAAAGGGCCTATTTCCCAGATGCTCCTACTGAAAGAGGAGTTAAGCATATTGAAGAACTGGCTAAAGCAATAGATGATGGATATGAATGTGCTATAGTATTCGTTATTCAAATGGAGGGAATTGATATGGTATATCCACATGATTCTACCCATCCGGAATTTGGTGAGGCACTTAGAAGAGCTAAGAAAAAAGGGGTTAAAATATATTGCTTAGGGTGTGAAGTTTCAAAAGATAAATTGACAATAAATAGGGAAAGAATGGTTAAAGATGAATATTAATGCACTTGAATGCATAATAAATTAGTATTTCTGACTGCCATAATAACTTGTGAAACTGCAAAAGCATATTTTACATAGTTTAAAATACAATTAAATGTAATTAAGTCTTTTTAGAATAATAATACATTGACATATACATTAGAAATATGGTATTCTATAAAGGCATTTTACAAAGGAGTAAAGGGTTTAGGTTAACTAGACTCTTTTTTCTTTAGTATGTAATATTTTTTAGTGAGGAGATTTATATTATGAAATTAATGAAGAAATTAGCAGCAGTTGCATTAGCAGCTACTATGGTACTTTCAATGACAGCATGTGGTTCATCAAGTACAAGTGAATCAGGAGATAAAGTTTACAAAATCGCTACTGATACAACATTTGCTCCATTCGAATTCGAAAATGATAAGGGAGAAATGGTTGGTATTGATTTAGATTTATTAGTAGCTATTGCAGAAGATCAGGGATTTGAATACGAACTTCAGGTAGTAGGTTTTTCAGCTGCTTTAACAGCGTTAGAAGCTGGTGAAGCTGATGCTGTTATTGCTGGTATGTCAATCACAGAAGAAAGACAGCAGAAATATGACATTTCAGAACCTTATTTTGACTCAGGTGTTGGTATGGCAGTTCTTGCAGATTCAACAATTGCTTCATATGAAGATTTAGCAGGTTTACAGGTTGCAGCTAAGATTGGTACAGAAGGATGTGCATTTGCAGAATCAATCGCTGAACAGTATGGATTTACAATTGCTCAGTTTGAAGATTCAGCAACAATGTATCAGGACGTTTTAGCAGGAACTTCAGCAGCTTGTTTTGATGATTATCCAGTTCTTGGTTATGAAATTTCAAGAGGAATTAATTTCAAAATGCCATTAGATATGGAACAGGGTTCTTCATACGGTTTTGCAGTTTTAAAAGGAAACAATGCAGAATTGCTTGAAAAATTCAATGCAGGTTTAGCTAACTTAAAAGCAAACGGAAAGTATGATGAAATCATCAATACTTATATTGCAAAATAATTGATTTTAACTTAAAATAAATAACGAATAAAAAGCCTCTTATCTTTTCAGATGTAGAGGCTTTAAAAAAATATATAGATAGAGGTGACTATATGGGATATTTACAGACATTAACACAGACATTTCCATCCTTTTGTGAAGCATTAGTATTAACTTTGGAATTGGCGGTTATCTCTCTAATAGTGGCAACAATATTGGGCATAATTTTTGGTTTGTTTACGGTTTCGAACATTAAGGTTTTGCAAGTAATTTCAGCCATTTATATTGACATTATTAGAGGAACACCATTGTTGGTACAGACCTTTATTATTTATTATGGTTTGGCACAGACATTAAGACCATTAGGTTTTGCGTGGGCTAACATTGGAGGTCCATTTACTGCTGGTATTACGGCTCTTAGCTTAAACGCAGGTGCGTATATGGCAGAGATTATTCGTGGCGGTATTGAATCTGTTGATAAGGGACAGATGGAGGCTGCCAGAAGTCTTGGACTCTCATACGGACAGGCTATGAGAAAGGTTATCTTACCACAGGCATTTTTAACAATGCTTCCTTCAGTTATTAATCAGTTCATTATTTCATTGAAGGACACTTCATTAATTTCAATAATTGGTATACGTGAAATTACCCAGAATAGTAAGATTTTAGCAGCTAATTCATCATCTAAGGTTATGGGCATTTATGTAACAGCAGCATTATTCTATTTGGTAGTCTGCACAATATTGGCTAAAATCGCAAAAGTAGTAGAAAGGAAGATTGCATATGGCAGAAAGTAAGATTTCGGTAAAAGGTCTTCGTAAATGCTACGGTGACTTAGAGGTTTTAAAGCACATTGATATGGAAGTAGCAGAAGGTGAAGTAGTATGTCTTATTGGACCGTCAGGTTCTGGTAAGAGTACATTCTTACGTTGCCTGAATCGTCTTGAAACAATTACAGGTGGAGAAGTAATTGTGGATGGTAAGCATATTGATGATAAAAAAATCGATATTAATAAAGTAAGAGAAAATATTGGAATGGTTTTTCAGCATTTTAACTTATTTTCAAATTTGAATATATTGGATAATATTATGTTAGCACCAACAATGCTAAAGAAAATGACAAAAGACGAAGCAAAAGAAAAGGCTTTGGAATTGTTAGACAGAGTAGGATTAAAAGAAAAGGCAGATTCTTTTCCAAGCCAGTTATCTGGTGGACAGAAACAAAGATGTGCTATTGCAAGCTCACTTGCAATGAATCCGGATATTATGTTATTTGATGAACCTACATCCGCACTT
>CAYOMP010000027.1:0-25741 GCA_964405075.1 uncultured Lachnospiraceae bacterium | reverse complement strand
CTGAATGCATTGTTCTGATTCAATTTAAATTAATATCAAAATAGTAAATGTGTCTATGTTGTCAAAGAAAAGTCTATATTAATACACAAATAAATTAACCCAACAACTTCTAAGTTTTCTATTTCTTTTACCAAATACCCAATAAATGTTGCATTAATAAACTCACTAATGTAATTCCAACCCAGCAGGTAAATCCCATAACAAGAGGTTTACCACCTGTTTTTACCAACTTAACTATATCAGTATTAATTCCAATAGCCGCCATAGCCAACACTATGAAGAATTTACTTACATCCTTTATAGGTTTAAAAAAATCTGCTGAAACTCCGCACTCTGTAGCAATTGTTGTAATAATTGATGCTAAAACAAAATATAAAATAAATACAGGGAATATCTTCTTAATATCTACTTTTTCACCAGAATTTTTTTCCTTTTTGGTTCTTATAAATGCTAAAACTAATGTTATTGGTATTATAGCTAATGTTCTGGTTAATTTAACAGTTACTGCCTTATCTAATGTGGCTGAACCTAATGAATACATATTATCCCATGTTGATGCTGCAGCAGTAACAGAAGATGTATCATTTATTGCAGTTCCTGCAAATATACCAAAAGCGTCTCCACTGTTTTGTGCAAATCCAAGAATTGTTCCCATATTAGGGAAAATAATAGCTGCCAATACATTAAAGAAGAATATAACAGATATAGCCTGTGCTACTTCCTCATCATCAGCATCAATTACAGGTGCTGTTGCTGCGATAGCTGAACCACCACAAATTGACGACCCTACACCTACCAATGTAGCAATCTTTGAAGGTATATGCATTACTTTATGCATAACAAAAGCAATTACCAAAGAAACTGTTATTGTAGAAATAATTATTGGTAATGATTGCTTACCTGTTTCTAATATTACGGACAAGTTTAATCCAAATCCCAATAAAATCACAGCATACTGAAGAATCTTCTTCGAAGTAAATGTTATTCCTTTTTGAAGCAAAGACTTATCCTTTATAAATATGGTTATTATCATTCCTAAAATAATTGCAATAACCGGACCACCGATTATAGGAAATTGTTTTCCAAGTATCCATGACGGAATGGCTATAATTAGACACAATAACAGCCCTTTCCACATATCTTTAAAATTCACAACCATCTCTTTCATTTTTAACTTCTCCTTTGCAAATCATCTTAATCATCATAAAAAACTCTATGAATTAATTAAGCTTACTTTAATGTCATAAACGCTCCCATATTTCCTCGCATGCCCTGTGATGCCCTATGAGAAAATAACAATTCACTATTACAGCATGTACATATGTTGGTTGTTGAAATGTTTTCTGGTTTAACACCAGCCTCAATCAGCACGTAATGATTAGCCTTCCACAAATCTAATTGATATTTTCCATTATCTTTTTGATAACATATGTCTTTAATTACCTTTTTAGTAAATTTTTTTCTAAATTCATCTATTACATCTTCACTAACTTCGTAACACTTCTGACAAATAGAAGGTCCTATAGCAACTACCAAATCTTCAGGTTTAGTTCCAAACTCTTTAGTCATTCTCTCAACAGTGCACTTACCCATTTTATTTACAGTTCCCTTCCATCCCGAATGACTGGCTCCTATAGCTTCATTTACAGGGTCTACAAACAGTAGTGGCACACAATCTGCATATAATGTCACAAGCGTCACACCTTTTTCATTAGTAACCAAACCATCTATATTGTCATAATTTCTTTCTTTTGTAATTCCCATTCCAAAATGTTCTTTTGTTACCCTTAAGATATTAGTTGTATGGGTCTGTTTTGAAAGAACCATTTTGTTGAAATCAACACCTAATGTTTTAGCCATTATCTTATAATTTTCCAAAACATTTTCCGGTTCATCTCCACGTTCAAATGCCAAATTCATTGTTGATAAATGTCCCTTACTAACTCCACCCAATCTAGTTGAAAAACCATTTTTTACAATTTCCATTTCATTTAATTTATCAAAAAACAAATAAGGAACATCCCCATTTTTTAAATTGATATCACTATTGCTACGATTTATCTTAAATGCAATATCCACCTTGTCAATCCTCCAAATTTAGTATCCTACAAACTCAAATGCATTTTCAAAAAATTCCGTCTTCTCCCCTAATATAGAAATTACGTCAAAACTCACTGGCGTATCATTTTCTAATCCATTTCTACTCATAAAAACCAGTGCAACCCTTGATATTATCCTCTGTTTTTTATAATTAACTGCTTCTAATGGATTTCCATAATTAGATTCCCTACGATATTTTACCTCAATAAAATGGATATATCCACCCTTTTTTGCAATTATATCAATTTCTCCTAATTTACATCTGAAATTTCTCTCAATTATTTCAAAACCTCTATCTTCTAAATAGTCTGATGCTTTTTCCTCATATAATGTACCAATTTCTCTCTTACTACTTTTCACTTAATTTCCTCTTTATTTTATCACATTCATCCACATATGCTAACACTTCTGCTACAACTTCATATAGCTCTGGCGGTATCATATCGCCCACTTCTATTTTTGCTAACGAAGAGGCTAATTTTTCATCTTTATGTAAAGGTATTTCTGCATTTTTAGCACTTTCTATGATTTTATCTGCTAAATATCCCTTTCCTGAAGCTATGACTTTAGGCGCCCTTTCATCTGGACTATATGACAATGCTACTGCTGTTTTATTAATATGTTTTTCTTTTTTATCATTCACATTAATCACATCCTTACATCAAATGAAAATCTCTTCATAGAAGTCATAACTTTATCTTTTTCCAAAAAATCCTCAACAAAATCAGGTTCTTTTTCCTGTTTTGTAACATTTGCCTTAATCTTATAACCTTTTTCTTCCAAGGCTGCTATAAGCTTTTCCATATTTTCTTCAACAATACTTATTGATTCCTTATTTTTCATGGAAAATTTGGCAGTAACCTGCTTGCCTGGAGACATTTCCAAATAAACATCTGTCATTCCCAATACTTCCATATCCAAATGCAACATTACACTTAAATTTCCATCATAATTTTTTAAATTCTTTTTGTTAGTGTATACATATAAATCGCTATGGGCATCTTCGTTTGAAAATTGAATTGGAATCTGCATATATGTGTAGCTTCTATTTAGCTGATTCATAAATTCCAAATTATCACGCATATTTGAAGCATTCTTATAGCCTTGAGAATTTTCTTTTCCAAAACTCTCAAATGCAGCCATTAATTCCTTTGTCTGGGTATTCAATTTATTATAATACTCTTTCATATCTTCCATCTTTTCAACATCTGATGGTTTGAGTAACCATTCTGATTTAATAGCATTTTTTAATAACAATGCATATTCTTTTGACGCAATTAACTCCGTAACTTTCTCTTTAAAGGTTTCATTTTTATTTAATCCAATACCTTTATCAAACACATTCTCTTTAAGTAAATTAAGCAATTCTTTTGTTTCAATATCACCCGTTTTTACTTTATCAATTACCTCTTTTTCTATTCCAAAACCTTCTAGCTTACCTGCTAAAACCTGTCTTTGTTGTTCAGACAATGTATTTTCTACACGACTTGAATCCTGTGGCATTTTAGTCTCATCAGCCACATTTTCTTTTCCTGATAGTACCACATTTCCATCTGCATCCTTCTTAGAAAACATATTGATTTCATTACTATTTACTGTCTGATTATATTTTTCATCACTATTGATATTCAGATTTTTTTCACCAGATTGGTTGCCCGTTATCTTTTCACCATTTTCTGTCTCCGTCTGACTATTATGTAAAATCTCATAGGATTTTTCACCATTAGACTGATTAATCTTGTCGTTATTTACTTCACTATTATTCAATGGAATTTTGTTACCATTTTCATCTATTATAACATTTTTCTCAGTTGTATTCTCAACAGTATCCTGTGTTTTTCCGTTCAAAATATCAATAATTTTATTATTAAATAATAAGCCTTCGTTTTTATTGCCACTATCTATTATTTCCTTTAGTACCTCAGGAATCTGATTAGCCAAACCATCCATATCTTTTACAATCCTGTGTTCATAGTTTTGATAATTTTCAAACTGAGCTACATTATTTTCATTGACAGGAATACCTAATTTATTCATTTTGACAATAGTTGCTATGTCAGCCTGAGGATTAGCATTAATACTTCTTAACATCCTGGTTACAGATTGCTTGTCAATAGACATTCCTTCTCTAATCATAGCCAAAATTATATTGGCATTTTTAATATTATTCTCTATCCCAGATTCTGTTATAGCTTTTTCCACTGCCGGATTCTGTCCCAAAGTATCATATAAAGGTTTTATTTCGATAGTCGACCCGTTATTTGACTTAATTAAAAAATTAAGTTTTTGTCCCATAAATATATCAACATCTGCCTCTAGCTTAGCATTAAAGCTTTGTCCATTCCCCAAAGAAATAGTCACTGTTTCACCAGACATATTAGATATTTCACCAGTAAAAGCCTGCCCAGGTTTTGCTTGCATAATATCTATAGGCACAGCATTAGTACCTTCTACGGACGAATTTGGCATGTTTTGACTTACAGATGTAATCATACCATTTACATTGTTTCCAGCTATTGAATTATTAATTCCACTATTTCCATAAGAAAAGTCCATTTATTCACCCCTAATACTACTGTATTTTCCACCGTTACTTAATGTCAACAAAGTTTCCAATAAAACTTTCTCTATGAATTGGTGTTGGTCCGTATTTCTTTAACGCTTCTATATGAACTTGAGTACCATAACCCTTATTATCTGCAAATCCATATTCCGGCATAATCTTATCATACTCAACCATCAATCTATCTCTGGTGACCTTAGCTATTATACTGGCAGCTGCAATGGATATACTCTTTGCATCACCTTTAATTATTGGAACCTGCATAATATCTACTTGTGGAATTGTAACCGCATCATTTAGTAATATATCGGGTACCACACCTAAATTCTTAATGGCTTCTCTCATTGCTTCATAGGTCGCCTGTAAAATATTAATTTCATCAATTCTCTTTGGACTAGCCATTCCAATTCCTGTGGCAATGTCTTTTTCCATTATTATGTCATACAACTCTTCCCTTTTCTTCTCACTTAACTTCTTAGAGTCATTCAAATACAATATATCACAATCTTTAGGCAAAATTACAGCTCCAGCTACCACCGGACCAGCTAATGGTCCACGTCCAACTTCATCAATCCCACAAATATATGAACATGCATCATATGTATACTCATATTCCTTCATAGCTTCAATACGTTTCTTTTCTTTCTCCAGTTTTTCTATGCTTTTCTTTGCTTTATCAACCAATGCAACAACACCTGTTCTGTCATCAGATACATATTCATCAATAAATTTCTGCATTTTTTCAATCGGTGTATTCATATATTCCTGTTTAATTTCACCTATTTTTTTATCCATAACTTGTCCTTCCTTTAACTCACTAAAAGCTGTCTCAAATGACAGCTTTTAAATGTAAAATAAAATTTTATTGATGTTTTAATATTCCAAAGTCCGAGAATGGATATATCCTAACCCAAGCTCTTCCAACAATATCTTCTCTCTTGATATTCCCCACTTCTTCTTCTCTACTATCTGCACTGTAATTACGGTTATCACCCATTACAAAATATTCATCTTCACCTAATGTTATTACTTCAGAAGCTCTGCCTGCCCGCTCAATTTTTTCACGACCATAATTTTCCTCTAAGACTTCTCCGTTAATCAAAATCTGACTATCTACAATCTGTACAGTTTCCCCTGGCATACCAATAATTCTTTTAATATAATATGTGTCTTCTTCCCATTGGAATGGAAATACAATTATATCAAAACGCTGTGGGTCTTTAAATCTATATGATATTTTGTCAACAATTAAATTATCTCCATCAGTTAATGTAGTCTCCATAGATGAACCATTTACTACTGTTCTTTGTCCGATAAAATTCACAATAAAACTAGCCAATAAAATTACTACTACAAAATATATAACCATTTCCATGATTTCTCTAAACCAGCTTTTTTTCTCTTCATTAGCTGTTTCATTTGAATTAGTTTGATTGCTGTCTTTCTCTTCCATAGTTATGCCCCCTATTATTCAACTTCTTCTAGTTCCGGAAATTCAAGCGTAATCTTGCCTAAACGCCCAGCTCTGAAATCATCTACTAATAAATTAGATGCTTTTTGCATATCTAATTCATTCCCCTTAATTTTGCACTGTCTAACTTCTGCAATTTCCTGAAGAATAATGACAGGATCTTCGTTAGGCTCTATGGAATATCTCTTTTCCAATATTCCATTATATTTTTCATTTAAAAACTTAATTAACTCTATTGCCAATTCTTCAATATTCAAAATCTCATCATTTATAGAACCTATAAATGCTAACTTCATACCAACGGTCTGATCTTCAAACTTAGGCCAAAGAATACCTGGTGTATCTAATAATTCAACATTCTTGTTTAATCTAATCCATTGTTTTCCCTTTGTAACACCTGGTTTATTTCCTGTTTTCGCACAAGCTTTGCCAGCAAATGAATTAATAAATGTTGACTTACCAACATTAGGAATTCCTACTACCATTGCTCTAACCGGTCTGTTAATAATTCCCCTTTTTCTATCTCTTTCTATCTTTTCTTTACAGGCCTGTTGTATAACTGCATTAACGTCCTTAACACCTGTTCCCTTTTGTGAATTAACCTTAACCACAAAAAATCCCTTTGCTTCGAAATATTTCTGCCATTCATCATTATATTTATCACTTGCCAAATCAGCTTTGTTTAACAATACTAATCTAGCTTTATTTTTTCCCAAATCATCTATGTCTGGATTACGACTGCTAAGAGGAACTCTTGCGTCCACTAACTCGATAACAAGATCAATTAACTTAATATTCTCCTGCATCATCCTCTTTGCTTTTGTCATATGTCCTGGATACCACTGAAAATGCATTCTTAATCCTCACTTTACAAATAAATCTTTATTTTCCTATTTCTTTTGTCTCCAAAATCCAGATACTTTGTATCTGTCGTGCTGCCGCACTTTTTGATTTTGTCGATATCATGCCAGAAAAAGTAAATACTCACGCTGTACCTGCTTCCTTTTTCCTTGAGCGCGATAAATTGGCAATTGCCTGCCTATCTGATGAAATAAATCCTATCTTGTTCTTTGGTCCTATTCTAAACCATGCCTTACCTTTTATATAATCGGCTTTAATTGTTCCGATTTCCGCATATCTACTGTCTTCACTATTATTCCTGTTATCACCCAAAACAAAATACTCATCTTCGGCTAATTTGATAGGTTCCTCTGCTATTCCCGGATCTGCTATCTGTTCCTGATTAATATCTAATATTCTTTCACCATTTACATACACATATCCATCCAATATTTGAATCGTTTCACCCGGAAGTGCTATTACCCTTTTTATATAGTAATGTAATTTTTCATTCCCATTTGGTTTAAATACCACAATATCAAACCTGTCTGGTGAACTTATCTTATATATAAATTTATTAATTATTACAACATCTCCATTTTCCAGCATTGGAGTCATTGATTCACCTATTATACTTGTTTTTTCCCCCATAAAATGCACTAAAGAAAAAGCAATTAATAAAATAACTGCAATATCAAAAACCCATATTAAAATTTCTTTTATCAATGCCGTACTTATGCTTTTTTTCTTTTTATAAAAACTTAATCCGCTCATAACCTAATACTCTTTCCATCTAATAACTTACTGTCCCTTATATCCCAATTTACGAGTTCAGATTAACTCAACACTCCCTCTTAATATTTTAGAACAATATTTATAAATGTACAACTTAAATTTGTTTTAACTCTTAATGAATTCTTCTTAACAATTTCAAACTGACTCCATGTAATTATGGTCACTCACGAAAAAAGGAACAAGTAATAAATACTTGTCCCTTTTATATAAAATCCGCTGGATTATTTTACTAATTCTTTAACCTTAGCAGCTTTACCAACACGATCTCTTAAGTAGTATAATTTAGCACGTCTTACTTTACCACGTCTAACAACTTCTACTCTTTCAACATTTGGTGAATGTAATGGCCAAGTTTTTTCAACTCCGATACCATTTGAGTTCTTTCTTACAGTGAAAGTAGCTCTGTTGCTTCCACCCTGTTTCTTTAATACTGTACCTTCGAATACCTGAATTCTTTCACGGTTTCCTTCTTTAATCTTAGCGTATACTTTTACAGTATCACCAACATTAAACTGTGGTACTTCTTTTTTTAACTGTTCTGCTTCAATGTTTTTAATAATATCGTTCACTGTGTGACCTCCTTAATATTTGGATGTTCTTAATGCTCCCTATTGAGCGACAGAGGACCATCTATTTACTCACAACTATGATATGATACCATATCTTCCAAAACATTACAAGCTTTTTTGTAATTTTATCATCGTTTTTCAAACTTTACATTTTTGAAAAATCATCATATTTCATAGCTTCTTCTGTTTGCTTTAAAATCATTTCCGAAATATCTAATTCATCTGTTGCTTCCAAATTTTCTTCTTTGTCTCTTTCCATTTCTGTGTTATTTATTGATTTTATCCTCTCTGGTCTAATTTCATTTTGGAGTTCTCTCACTGTTTTTTCTTTCTCATCTTCCAGATTTATAATATCTATTTTTCTACGTTGTGACTCGTATTCATTGACGATATTTTCTTTTTTTCTAAGTATTTTCTCAGGCTCGTCTTCTATTTCTTCATGTCCAAAGTCATATTCCGGTTCAATATGTTCTTCCATTGAAATATATTTTTTAAAAATATACACAACAATTAGCCCCACACATACCATTTCTGCCAAAATAATAATTGCACTAATTATTCCACCGCTTTCCATATTTCCTAAGAAAAACAAAATTGCAACAATTTCAAATACTCCAAAGCCTGCTGCTGCAGCCTTATAATCTTTTTTTAATATATTAATCATTGCTGTTGCAAAAAGAATAACCGGATAAGTAACTAAAGTTTGTCCTACTTTATTCTGCGTTATAATTAAATCGCATAACACAGAAATAATTACATACACAAACATTATGTTAGTTGCATTATCAAATATAATCTCCGGAATATAACTAGTTATATTCTCTTCATTTTCAACATAATATTCTTCCTCTTGTATATAACTTCTTTCTTTATTATCCTGTCTATTTTTTCTTTTATCATCTATATCAATATTTTCTATCGATGGTCTCTTTCTTCTATAATCTGTCTCTATCCATTCCTCGTCATCTTCATCATCAAAATCCTGATTAACCGGTTTTGCTTTTTTCACTCTTTTTTTCTCTTGTTTAACTAATCTCTTCTTTTTATCCTTGGTTTTCTCATCATCATGAGTAAATGCATATATATATTGCACTATCATACCAAATACAGAACACAATACCCCCACTATCAAAATCAACTTAGGGCTGTCTTTTTGTAAAATAATATTTGCACATACACCGATCAACATTCCACCATTTATACTAGTCAATGCTACCAATACATATTTGTATAAATCTACTGCCAGTAATCCTAACACCAAACCAGCTAATACAGCAGCTATTAATATGGAGTCTTTCTGTAATACAACCATAGCTACTGCGCCCACCAGCATTCCAGTA
Source organism: uncultured Lachnospiraceae bacterium (assembly GCA_964405075.1). Classification (GTDB taxonomy): domain Bacteria; phylum Bacillota; class Clostridia; order Lachnospirales; family Lachnospiraceae; genus CAYOMP01. The sequence continues at coordinate 16,063 of CAYOMP010000027.1, read as the reverse complement.
AAAAAGCCCATAACAAATGCTCCTGCCATATATAACTTATATGCAGCGAATCCACCCACCAATGCACAAATCAGTATTGCAGCCAGCAACCACGTTGTTGAATTTAATTTCAATCCAACTAAAGCACCTATGGCACCACCTATCATTGTTCCACTAATCGTAACTACTATTCTAAAAATCCTATAACCAAAAAAACAATTTATAATTGCTAATGCCAATATAGGAACCACTGCTATAGTTAAAACCTTACTTATGTACTCTTGCAATACATCCCCTGAGACACTTGACAAGCTAGATGTTAAATCCATAATTTTTGATATATCCATTTTTATCCTCCATCTATGTAAAAAATATCGCTTAGACTTTCTCTCCAAGCGATATTTTAACATTATTCATATTTTCTGTGAATAACATTCACAAAATTGTCATTTACTCTTAAGAATTTTCCACTGATTTAACATAGTTTTCCAGATATGTATTTAGCACTTATCTGTCTATCATCAGATAGATACACCATTCGTTCTAATCGCTGTAAAATATTAAGTTCTTGCGGATAAGGCATTAATGAATCATCTAATACCACTGCATCAAATTCATATCCCTTTTCAAAGCTTCCGACTTTACCAAAGAATGAACCTCCACCCTTTGTTGCCATATAAAATGCTTCGTTAAAACTAAGAGCTTTACATTTATTATCTATCAATCTCCAGTATAATATTGACAATGTAATAGTATCTACAATACATCTAAACATAGACAATGAAGCACCACCGGATATATCAGTTCCTAATCCAAGCTTCATATCTGCGTCCAAATATTTTCTAATAGGAGCGATTCCCGAAGATAAATTTTCATTTGACTGGGCACAATGTGCTATATATACATTCTGTTCTTTCATCATCTTAATTTCTTCATCTGATGAGTATACGCAATGGGCCATAATAGTAGGCACGTCATCACCAAATACTTCGAACATATTATAAGCATCTCCATAGAACTTACTTTCCGGAACCAACTCCTTTACCCATTCTATTTCTGATAAATTCTCAGACAAATGTGACTGAACCGGCAAATTGTATTCCTTCTGTAATTCACTAACCATTCTCATCATTTCATCAGTACATGACGGAATAAATCTAGGTGTCAAAATCGGTTTAATATTTTCAAATCTTTCCTTTGAATTTTCAATCCATCTCTTTGTATCTTTCTTAGATGTTTCAACATCTTTTTCACACAAATAATCTGGTGAATTTCTATCCATATTTACTTTACCAACATATCCCTTAAATCCTGCTTTTTCCAAACTTTCCATTAAATATATGGTAGCTTCATTATGAATAGTTCCAAATAAACACACTCTGGTTGTAGGAGATTTCTTTAAATCCTCTACAAAAATATCATATGCCTTCTTAGTATATTCCATATCAGCAAATTTGGCCTCTTCTACAAATGTGGTTTTATTAAGCCACTCTATTAATTCATAATCCATCCCCAAGCCTCTGTTAGCATACTGAGGGGCATGAGCATGCAAATCACTCATTCCCGGAATTATTATCTTATCCGTATAATCAACAATTTTCAGTTGTGAATATTCTTTCGGAATCTCTTTATATATTCCTTCAACTTTACCATCCACACATATCAGATACTCATTCTTATGTATTCTAATTTCTGACTTATTAATTGAATAACAAAAATTGCCATATATAACAAAATTATTGTTTTTCGTAAAATCACCTTCTCTTTGACACATTTTAACATCTAAAGAAGCAGAAAACATTTTTGTCCTCTGCTCCTTATATTTTAACCGGACAGCATTATACATATACCAATCCAACCTGTCAATATCATATGTCTACTTATAATTAAATATAATTTATCAACATCTATTTATAAGTTACTATTTCTTTTGCCTCCAAAATACAGATACTTTGTATCTGTCGTGCTGTCGCACTCTTTGATTTTGTCGGTATCGCGCCAGAAAAACTTCAAAGTTTCTTGTATCTTTATTAACCCTCTTCTTGCCCTTCGGACAAGAAGCATCCCTTGCTCTAAAGAGCTCGGTCATTTATAACTTTTCTACATCAATGCCATTGTTTCTTAGGAATTTTCTATCATTTTTATCCAGCACTGCATCTTTCATTAAATCAGGTCTTCTTTCAATTGTTCTAAGTAAGGATTGTTCTCTTCTCCATTTTTCAACATTTGCATGATGTCCTGACAATAAAATATCTGGCACCTTCTTACCCATCCATTCAACAGGACGACTATACTGAGGATATTCCAGCAAATTATCATGAAATGATTCAAATTCAGCAGACACATCATTATTAAGTACTCCTGGAACCAATCTAGATATGGCATCTATCATTACCATCGCCGGTAATTCACCACCAGTTAGAACATAGTCGCCTATTGACAAATTGTCGGTAACAATCTCTTCTAATACTCTTTCATCTATGCCCTCATAATGTCCACATAAGAATACTAAATCTTCCTCCTCAGCCAGTTCCTGCGCTATCTTCTGATTAAATGTCTGCCCCTGTGGTGTCATAAAAATCACTCTGGGTTTCTTGCCAATCTTTGTTTCCACAGACTTGTAAGCATCATATACAGGCTGTGCCTGCATAACCATACCTGCACCTCCGCCATAAGGATAATCATCAACCTTACCATGTTTATTAGTTGTATAGTCTCTAATATTTATAGCCTCTAATGTTATTAATTCTTTTTCAATAGCTCTGCCTATAATACTAGTATTTAATCCATTCATTACCATCTCTGGAAACAGGGTTAACACATGATAATTCATTAATCTAACAATCCTTCCATAATATGCACTTTCATAAAACCTTCTTCAATATTTATATCAAGGATGCACTGCTTTATAGCTGGTAATAATACTTCCTTACCTTCATGCATTACAATATAAACGTCATTAGCACCAGTTTCTAATACATCCTTCATTTCGCCAAATTCACTGCCATCTTCAAGAATTACTTTAAGCCCAATCAAATCAGCAATAAAATATTCTCCTTTTCTAAGACGAACCGCATTTTCTCTTGTAACTAACAATGGTTTCTGTTTATACTTTTCTACATCATTTATATTATCAATACCTTTAAATTTAAGGATAACCATATTTTTAAAAAACTTACTACCCTCAACTTCAAGATTAATTTTTTCCTTACCAGTATCAACGATTACATCTTTTAATCTTTTAAATCTATTAACATTATCAGTTGTAGGAAATACTTTCACTTCACCACGAATACCATGTGTCTGCGTAATTATTCCAACCTGTAACAAATCTTCCATATTTTTTCCTTTCATAAAAAGAGTTTGCTTGCAAACTCTTCGCACTTAAACAAAAAGTAAGGCGGCTATATGCCGCCCTGTAAACTGTTATTGTACAATTTCTACTACTACTTTTTTATCTTCTTTAGAGGCAGCTGCTTTTACAACAGAACGGATTGCCTTAGCTATACGGCCTTGCTTTCCGATAACTTTTCCCATGTCGTCTGCAGCTACACGTAACTCAACGACTAAAGAATCGTCTTTTTCTGTTTCCGTAACAACAACTTCATTTGGATTATCTACTAATGCTTTAGCTATTACTTCTACAAGTTCTTTCATTTCCAATACCTCCTAGTAAATTATTTTTCAATACCAGCCATTTTGAAAATCTTTCCAACTACTTCTGTTGGCTGAGCACCATTTGCTAACCATTTTTTAGCTAATTCTTCGTTAACCTTGAATTCACTTGGATTCTTAGTTGGATCGTAAGTTCCGATTTCTTCGATACATCTTCCGTCTCTAGGAGCTCTAGAATCTGCAACTACTATTCTATAGAAAGGAGCTTTTTTCTGTCCCATTCTTCTTAATCTGATCTTAACTGCCATTTATTTTCACCTCCTGAAAAAATATTACTTATATGTTAAAAAGGAAGTCTGAACTTACCCTTTTTACCCATCATCTTACCGCCCATCATATTAGGCATCTGTTTCATCATCTTTCTAGTCTGTTCAAACTGTTTAACCAGTCTGTTAACCTCGCTAATATCAACACCTGCACCTGCTGCAATTCTTCTCTTACGTGAAGGATTTAATATATCAGGATTACTTCTTTCCTTTGGTGTCATTGAAAGGATAATAGCCTCTGTTCTTGCCATTGCTCCTTCATCTATCATATCAGGACTAATCTGACCACCCATTCCTGGAAGCATCTTCATAATCTCTGCTAAACCACCCATTTTTTTCATTTGATTCATACTTTCCAAAAAGTCATCAAATCCAAATTGAGCTTTTTTGAGCTTTTGCTCCATTTCCTTAGCCTTTTCTTCATCAAAATCTGTCTGGGCCTTTTCAATAAGTGTTAAAATATCACCCATACCCAAGATTCTTGATGCCATTCTATCCGGGTAAAACTGTTCTAAATCAGAAAGCTTTTCACCCATACCAATGTAAAGAATTGGCTTACCGGTAACTGCTCTAATTGAAAGAGCCGCACCACCTCTTGTATCACCATCTAACTTGGTTAATATAACTCCGTCGATTCCGATACGTTCATTGAACATTCCTGCAACATTTACTGCATCCTGTCCTGTCATGGCATCTACAACCAATATTGTCTGATGAACATCTACGTTTTCTTTAATTTCTACTAACTCGTTCATCATATCTTCATCTATGTGAAGACGACCGGCTGTATCAAGGATTACTACATTGTATCCATTCTTTGAAGCATGTTCAACTGCTGCCTTTGCAATGTTGACTGGCTTATGTCCATCTCCCATCGAGAAAACTTCAACGCCCTGCTTCTCACCATTTATCTGCAACTGCTGTATAGCAGCTGGTCTATATATATCACAGGCAACAAGTAAAGGCTTTTTACCTTTTTGTTTTAACTTTCCTGCAATTTTTGCTGTTGTAGTTGTTTTACCTGCACCCTGAAGACCTGCCATCATAATAACTGTAATCTCGCTACCAGCCTTAAGTGCTATTTCTGTTGTTTCTGACCCCATAAGGTTAATCATTTCTTCATTAACAATCTTGATAACCATCTGACCTGGAGTCAAACTCTGTAAAACATCCTGTCCTATAGCTCTTTCCTGAACAGTTTTGATAAACTGCTTAACCACCTTGAAGCTTACATCTGCTTCTAATAGAGCTAATTTTACTTCTTTAAGAGCTGCCTTAACATCTTCTTCTGTTAAACGACCTTTGCTTCTTAAGTTTTTGAAAACATTTTGTAGTTTATCTGTTAAGCTTTCAAAAGCCATGTTAGCCCCTTCCTAGAAATTCTCTAATATTTCATTTGAAATATTTCTGATTTCATCTACTATATCTAAATTTTTCGATTTTTCAAATTCATTTGTCAATTCATTTATTGTATTGACTTTTTCCTTTGTATCAATGAATTTTTGCACCAAGTGAAGCTTATCTTCATATTCAGCTAGAATTTTGTTACATCTCTTAACTAAATCATGAACGCCTTGCCTACTTATTCCCTGTTCCTGAGCAATTTCACTAAGTGACAAATCATTTAAAACAAAGTCTTCATATATTTGCTTTTGGTGAGAAGTGAGCAGTTCACCATAAAAGTCATATAACAAAGCCTGTTCTACAATCTCTTCCATTTCAATCACCTTTGCTATAATACAACATAACATTTAGTGTGTCAAGTATTTTTTCTTGACACCTTTATTTTTTATCCAAGTATAAAAAATCTTATGTAACTTTAATCACAAATTAATTTTTACTTAATTATGAAAGAAATACTCATTTTACCATTCTAAATTATTATGAAATTTTTCCACACAGGCCATTATATGTTCAATCGACGCTGGCTTACCATCGTGTGCATCAACGCCCACATCATATCTTCTTATTTCTTTATTGATGGCTTTAGGACTATGCATATGTCCATGAAGATGAATTCTATCTTTTCCATATCCCGACCATACTTCTATAGGAAAATGAAATAATACAAATTTAGTATCCAACTCAAGTAATTCATAATAATCTTTAATCCATACATAAATACTTCTGTCAAAGCCTTCATCATTAATGTATTTCTCATTATTGCCGGTAATAAGATATTTCTTTCCCTTTAATCTTTTCAAAAGTTTTTCTGTATCTTTAGCTGACCCATCAGAAATGTCACCTAACATATACACTTCATCTTCATTACAAACAACGCTGTTCCACTGTTCTATTAAAAATTCATTTCTCTCCTGTGTCGTATCAAATTGCCTCTTTCCAACAACCTGATTTCTTTTACAAAAGAAATGTAAATCCGACGTAAAATAAATCATATCCATCCTCCATCAAACTGTATAACCTGTCCTGTTAGATAGCCTTCACTCTCTGCCATTCTAATGACAAATTCTGCTGCCTCCCAAGGAGTACACATTCTGTCTGCCGGAATTTCAGTAACAAGTTCTTCCTTTTCTTCTTTTGACAAATGACCATTCATTTCAGTATCAATTACACCAAAGGCAATGGCATTTACCTGAACATTACTTGGTGCTAACTCCTTAGCTAATGCCTTAGTAAAAGCATTAACACCACCTTTTGATGCTGAATATGCTACCTCACACGAAGCCCCACATATTCCCCACACAGAAGAAACATTTATTATTTTACCAAACTGTTGGCTTACCATATATTTAATAGCCATTTTTGATGTATTAAATACTGAGTCCAAATTAATATTAATTATTCTATGCCATTCCTCATATGACATATCTGATAATAAACCAATATGAGCAATACCAGCATTATTAATTAAGCAATCAACACCACCAAATCTTGCATTTATCACTCCAAATAATTCAGAAACTTTTGTATAATCTCCCATATTTCCTACAAAAGTTAAAACTTCACATCCTATGTTTTTTAATTCTTCTGCCACTTTTTCTAATTCTTCAACTGATTTTGAACAGGTAATTACTATTTTTCTTACTCCCTTTTGGGCTGCGGATATGGCAATAGCTCTACCAATCCCTCTGGATGCACCTGTAATCAGCCAAGTCTGTTGTTCAATGTTTTTTTCCATTTTCCAATATAACCTCAATTTATCTTTCCAAAATTTGTTTTCAAGACTATATTTCAAGTCTTGAAAATCAGCTTCATATAATAAAAAAATACATATATTATTAGATTTCAAAATCTTCTGTTGGTACTAAGAAAAACACTACATGTATTACTTCTTCGACTTAGTCTCTATCAAAATTGCGTTGTGACCTAATTCCTTTAGGTATTCTAACTAAAGAATCTGCCACAAATATTCCAAATGCAATCATTCCTGCGGTCTGGATTGTATGCGAAAAGTAGAAACTTGCCAAATCACTATCTCTCATCATTTGATACACAATATTATACATTCCATCTCCCGGTACCAATGTAAATATTCCCGGTATTAAAAATACTGTTACCGGTGCCTTTATTACTCTGGCATAAATATGTGCTAACATTGCCACTCCAAATGCTGCCCAGAATACAGCTATTCTTTTATCATATCCATGATTAATTCCAAGCATATATACCAGCCAGGCAAAAGCACCTACACTGGATGTTGGTAACAAATACTTCTTAGATATATTCAGTATTATAGCAAAACCTAATGTTGCCAAAAAGGCAAAAAATACTTGGATTATCATATAAATTTACCTCCTGCAATAATTGTCACCATGGCAATTCCTGCACCAACACCTATAGCTACTGCTGCTGCTGTAACAAAGGCTTCCAGAATTCTTGCTACGCCCGAAACATAATCTCCATACAAAGTATCTCGAACTGCATTGGTAATAGCTACTCCAGGCACCAACGGCATTATAGAAGCACTTATGAGCATATTGGTTTCATCAACAATAAATCCTGCATTTTGGCAGGACATTATGAATGCCGCAGTAAATAAAGAAACCAAAACATCTGAAATAAATGGATTCATTTTTAATGTTTTGCACATAAGTATTGCTATAGCTTCAGCGATACCAATAAATAATGCTATAAACACACTTTCTATTGTTCCACCAAACATTACCGCACAACCAACTACAATAAAGATAATTGCCAAACTGTTAAGTATCCTTCCATACTGCTTCTTTTCCTTAGAAATCATCTCTAATCGCTCATATGCTTCATCCACATTAAACTCGCCATTACAAAATCTTCTGGAAACGTCATTTACTCTTGCTATTTTGTTTAAATCAGTACTTCTGGAATTAACCCTTTTTACAAGAGTTATTTCTTCTATGGTAGGATCATCTAAGGTTATCATTATTCCCGTGGCAATAACGTAGGATTCCTTTCTCGACAAATTAGACTGGTCCAATATTCTATTAATAGTATCCTCCACTCTATATGTCTCAGCTCCATTTCGAAGCATAACCTCTCCTGCAAGCATTGCCAAATCTACTAATTTTTTATAATTCATTACTATACGCTACCTTTTTCTATTATCTTCAAATCTTACAAACGTCTGTAAACATGATTTAATGGACTCATATTGTTCTTTTTCGTTCATTCCATCTTTTAAGCCTATATCTAATGCAACGGCTATGCTAGTCATAATTTCAGCATCCATCTTATCCCTAAGATTAGTAAACATTTCTAACTTTTCTTCATATGTATCTAAGTTTAAAAAATCCAGTAAAACAGGTGATACTTCTCCCTCATCATCATAATCATCCTCGGATACTGTCACAGCGGTAGAATAATCCAACGGATTACCAGTTTCATTAACAACTGTATTTCCATTGTGTTCAGAAGTATTAGCTTCTTTGCTATTCATCACACTACTATTTTCTTTTTCACTCTTTCTGTCATTATCCTTATTTGCAAAGTCATAATTTCCTTTTGCATATATACTATAATCCTGTCCATCACCAGCTTCGCCAATTAGTTCAAAACGATATTGCTGTCTTACTTCTGGATATTTAGCTCTATCAACTTCACTGGCAAACATATCATATGGTCTGGCATAAACACCATAATCCCCATACATTGCCTGATAAATCACTAATTTTTCCCTAGTTTCAGAGTGTTTTGCAATTGCAATAATTTGATAAATTTTATTCTTAAAGTGTTTATAAATCTGTCCCTGTTTTATAATTCTTTCTGTCATCATTTTCTCTCCTATTAATGTTTATTTGATTTTCAGATGTTTTTGTAACTTCTTTTTCAGAAGTTGTTTTATTTGATAGGAAAATTCTTTCCTATCAAATAAAACGCTCCGCGAAGATGCGCACGCTTTTGCAGTAATAGAATGTCGCAAAATACGACGCAAAAGCGGCGCAAGAATGTGCCAAGGCACATTCTTTGTTACAAAAATAATATTCTTCAAAAAGCCTTTTTTCGTTATTTCTCCTTTTTTGTCGTATGCTTGGCAAATTAAATTGTTTAACAATAACTTTTCTTAAAATTATTCCCTTTTTTCAAGGCACATAAAAATCTCGCGGTTAATTAATTTCAATCATAATTTAGAGATTGTATATCTATTTTGCCTTCTTACTATTATATAACTTTAATATAATCGTATACAAGCTATTTTATATACTTTTACCCATAAATTAGCTCACACTATTTTTTTATATCACAGGAAATACCTTGATGAATTAATGTAATAAAATGTTGGAGTATCCTATGATATAAAAAGCACTATGTGCAATTTGCGCACTCGCGCGAAGATGTAAAATATCGTAAATTACTGCGCTCGGTGCAAGAATGTGCTTTGCACATTCTTTGTTCTTGTTTTTTGTTTATAATATTGTATAATATATGTGGTTTCGATTACGAAAGGAGTATTTATGATTTTAGCATGTCAAAACATATACAAATCTTTTGGGACAGATGAAATTCTAAAAGATGTATCTTTTACTATAAATGAACGTGAAAAAGCCGCCATCGTTGGTATTAATGGTGCCGGCAAATCAACTTTATTAAAAATTATAATCGGTGATATGGCTGCTGATAGTGGACAAGTCATTACTGCAAAAGGTGCTACTGTAGGTTATCTTGCACAGCATCAGGAACTATCCAGCAGTAATACCATTTATGACGAGGTTTTAGAAACAAAGAAAGACATTATAGAATTGGAAGCTAAACTTCGCCAAATGGAAGAAGACATGAAACATATGGAAGGCAACGAGCTTGCTAATATGTTAAATTCTTACAACAACGCTAATCACGAATTTGAATTAAAAAATGGATACGCATACCGTAGTGAAGTTGTAGGAATACTAAAAGGGTTAGGCTTTGATGAAACAGAATTCACTAAGCCTGTCTCTGCACTGTCCGGTGGGCAAAAAACCCGTGTATCTTTGGGTAAACTGCTAGTTTCAAAGCCTGATGTTATCCTACTCGATGAACCTACTAACCATTTGGATATGGCTTCAATTGCCTGGTTAGAAACTTTTCTTCTAAACTACAGCGGAGCAGTTGTTATTGTGGCTCATGATAGATATTTCTTAAACCGAGTAGTATCTAAGGTTATAGAATTAGATATGGGACATGGAACTGTTTTTAATGGTAACTACTCTGATTATAGTGAAAAAAAATCAAAACTTCGTGAATCACAGATTAAGGCTTACCTAAATCAACAACAAGAAATTAAGCATCAGGAGGAAGTTATTGCAAAGCTCAAATCATTTAATAGAGAAAAATCAATCAAACGAGCTGAGAGTCGAGAAAAAATGTTGGCAAAAATCGAGGTTCTGGATAAACCAACAGAGGTGAAGTCAGAAATGAAAATATCTCTTGAGCCTCAGATAATAAGCGGAAATGATGTTTTAGAAGTACAAGGTCTATCAAAATCCTTTGGAGAACATACACTATTTACTAATTTAGATTTTGACATTAAACGCGGTGAGCGTGTGGCTTTGATTGGTAACAATGGTACTGGAAAAACTACCATTCTCAAAATGATTAATAATATAATTGCTCCAGATTCCGGCAAGATTAAGCTGGGTAGCAAAGTTCAAATAGGTTATTATGATCAGGAACATAATGTATTACATAAAGAAAAAACACTATTCGAAGAGATTTCAGATGATTATCCTGACTTAACAAATACGAAAATAAGAAATATTTTAGCCGCTTTTCTATTTACAAATGATGATGTTTTTAAAAAAATCGCTGATTTAAGTGGTGGAGAACGTGGACGTGTGTCATTGGCTAAACTAATGCTTTCGGAAGCAAATTTCTTAATTCTTGATGAACCTACAAACCACTTAGATATTGTTTCCAAGGAAATATTAGAAAATGCATTAAATCAATATACCGGCACTATTTTATATGTATCCCATGATAGATACTTTATTAACAAAACTGCAACCAGAATATTAGACTTAACTAACAATTCATTAGTTAATTATATTGGTAACTATGACTATTATTTAGAAAAAAAAGATGAATTAACAAACATCTATGCACCTGCGACAGAAGCAAAAATTGAAACACCAGTTACCGATACTGCAACTAAGCTGGATTGGAAACAACAAAAAGAAGAACAGGCTAAACTTCGCAAACAGCAAAACGAATTAAAGAAAGTCGAAGAACGTATTGAGGAACTTGAAAATAGAAATTCCGAACTTGATGTTCTAATTGCAGATCCAAAAATTGCAACTAATGTTGCTGAATTAGTCAAGCTTAATGATGAAAAAATGTCAGTTGAAGAAGAACTGGCCTCACTTTATGAAAAATGGGAAGAACTTGCATAAGTTCTTCCCATTTATACGTCTTCAGCCAATATCTGGCATAATTGTTCTTTTGTTGGAGCCTCAATAGTTACAATACGATTTGCCTGATTAGTAATAATAGTTTCAAAAGTATTTCTAATACCTCTGGCATTACCAAACTCTTTACGTTTTTCTTCATCCATGGCTTTTAGCTTTCTTCTTATCTTTGCAATAGCTTTTTTCTCAAATACAATATTGTACTTACTTGCCATAGAATTTAATATTTCAATTAATTCTTTATCTGAATAATCCTCAAAATTAATAAATTTATTAAATCTTGAAATTAACCCTGGATTAGTTTTTAAGAAATTATCCATATCTTCTTTATAACCAGCTACAATAATGACCAAATCGTTACGATTATCTTCCATTAATTTAACCAATGTATCAATAGCTTCTTTTCCAAAATCATTAGTAGCATCACCTTCTGCTAATGCATATGCTTCATCTATGAATAAGACTCCACCCTTTGCACTCTCAACTACCTCCTGAACCTTCAATGCTGTCTGCCCAATATATGGTGCAACCAAACCAGAACGGTCAGTTTCCACAAAGGTTCCTTTAGATAACACTCCTAACTCCTTATATATCTCTGCAACAAGCCTTGCAATGGTGGTTTTGCCTGTACCTGGGTTACCTGTAAACACCATATGATATGACATATCCATTATTGGCATATCATATGTATTTCTAAGACGTCTAACCTTAATAAGATTCACCAAGGATTGCATTTCCTTCTTAACTTCACTCAATCCTACTAGTCCATTAAGTTGTTCCATTAGTCTGTCAACAGATGCCGCCTTTTTAGCCTCCCTAGCTGCTTCCATTTCCATTCTGGCATTCTTAGCTGCTTCCCTAGCTTCCGCTTTACGTTTTTTCATTTCTACTTCTTCAACATCCGTTGCCACAAATGTTTTTGCTATGCCTAAATTATCCTTTAGTGCGGGTTTTTTAGAGTGTTTTTCTATACTTGTATTGGAAATATTGGCTTTTTCATTATCTTTCACATCAGGCTTTATATCTGAAACTTCCATTTCTTTTTCATTTTCAGAAATTGCATTTTCATAAGCCTTTTCAGTATTCAGTTGTTCTGTGATTTCTTCATTTTCACTTATTTGTTCAATATCTTCGTGATCAAATATATCTATTTTTTCATCACTGATTTTTATATGCTCTGTATAATTATCTACTGTTTTTTCAATAATTCCCTCAGTAATAACTTCCTGATACTTATAATTTTCGTCAGTATAACCTGATGTAAAATTAACATTACATATTTTCTTAAAGATAAACTTCTCATTTATATTCTCATAATTCTCAAATTCATCTACGAAAAATGCACTTATTCTTTCATAATAATTCTTTATATACTCTATAACATCTTTTCCCTGCTGTTGATTAAGATATGCCATAGAAATCAAGATATTTATCAATGTATCTACAAACATCTTTGCTGACTTAGTTTTTTTCTCATTATCTCGTAAACAAAACAGCTGAATAATTATTGGTGGGGCTTTCATAAGCTTTTTAGCCACATCCATATCAGTTTCTGAAATCCCCTCATCTGTCACATTAAGGAGATTCTTATCTGTAATTTTCTTTATATAATTATAGTTAGTGTTTTGTTCACCATGCAAACTAGCTACATACATCACCAAAAAAGACTGTACATACATATCCAGCACGTCACTTAAGGATTGCTTCATTACTGCCTCAGGTTGAGTCCAGTAACCTTCACTATTCAATTTTACACAATGAAATAACAAAGTTTGATAATTATTCCTGCCAATCTCAAAAAGCTGTTCATTAGAATATGCTTGTACCATTTTTTACCTCTTTACATTCACTAAATTAAATTTAAGGACTTAAGTATATATACCCAAAATGTCAATGTAAATGCCGAAAGAAATGTTGTTGCCACCACTACGCTAGAAGTTAATTCTCCGTCATTGTCCATATTTTTTGCCATAATATAACAACTTGGTGTGGTAGGTGAAGCCAGCATCACCAATATGGCAATTAATTTTTCATTTGTAAACCCCAGCATAATTGCCACAGGCAAAAATAATGCTGGTTGAATCATTAGTTTAATCATTGCAGCAGCAATAGTTGGTTTTATCTTTTTTATTGCCGCACTTCCCTTAAAACCAGCTCCAATAGCTATCAACGCTAATGGTGATGCCATTGATGCCAGATTAGATATGGTTTTATTTATCAATTTTGGAAATTCAATTCCAGTAATTGATATTAATAATCCTATAAATATTCCCCATATTATTGGATTTTTAAGTATATTAATAAAGGCTGCCTTTATTTTATCCTTTTTAACAATGTTAGTATTTCCATTAGCTTCAAATGTCAATATTATTACAGCAAATATATTATATATTGGGACACTACCAATTATCATAAGTGGCGCCATTCCTGAATTACCATACATATTGGTAATAAATGCAATTCCAAGAACTGCTGCACTGCCTCTGTATGAAGCCTGAACAAAGGCTCCAACAATTGATTTATCCTTTATAAAAATCTTAGAGAGCAGCCATATAACACTAACACATATAAGAGTTACTATTGCACAATATAATACATATTTATAATCAAACACTTCCTTAATCTTTGCACTTGAAATATCCTTAATCAAAAGTGCCGGCAGTGTCACTTTAAAATTAAACTTATTGGCAACTCTTACAAACTCATCATTCAGCATACCTTTTTGTTTTAAGATATATCCTATAACAATTACCAAAAAAACCGGCATTGTTGAATTCAAACTAAACAAAAAATTATCCAATCATACTCGCCCCTAAAAACTGATTTATTTACTAATATCTGATTACTTTTTTCTTTCATACTTAACAAACTGATAAATCAGATCAAAGTATGTCATTTCATCACTTTCATTTGTAATTTCCCATTCTCCACTCTCTTCAAGATTAGGGAAATAAGCATCTGCATCATAGTTATGGTCGATTCTGGTTACATGAGCCACATCACAGTATGGAAGCATCTGCTTATAAATAGAATCTCCTCCAATAATGTATACATCCTCAGTATTATACTTTTTAACTTCTTCCAATAATTCCTCTATGGAATGTACGACAATTGCGTCATTTACTTTGTAATCTTTATTTGTTGAAAGAATAATATTTGTACGATTTTTTAATGGTAATCCGTTAGGAAAAGTTTCTAACGTCTTTCTTCCCAGTACTACCACTTTACCTGTGGTTTCCTGTCTAAACATTTTGTGATCATTCGGAATTCTCACTAATAAATCCCCTTTATATCCAATTGCCCAGTTATTATCTACTGCAACTATTAAATTCATGTTATGTCCTCCTATACTGCTATTGGTATATTCTTAATCTGTTCTCCTGTTTTGTAGTCTATCAACTTAACATCATCTGTTGTAAATTCATAAAAATCTTTAACATCCGGATTGAGCCAAAACTTTGGTGCATCATAAGTTGGACGTTTAATCAATTCTTCTATGATAGGTATATGTCTGTCATAAATATGAGCATCTGCAATTACGTGCACTAACTCTCCCGGAACCATATCACAAACCTGTGCTAACATATGAACCAATACAGCATATTGACACACATTCCAATTATTAGCGGCTAAGACATCCTGGGAACGCTGATTCAAAATTGCATTTAATTTTAACTTATCACTGCCTTTTTCCTTGGTAGTATTAAATGTAACACTATATGCACACGGATACAAATTCATTTCATGTAAATCTTCATGCACATAAATGTTAGTCATAATTCGTCTACTGTATGGATTATTCTTCAAATCATAAATAACCCTGTCAACCTGATCCATCATACCCTCTTTGTATTGGTGCTTAACCTGCATTTGATAACCATATGCTTTACCAATGGAACCATTCTCATCTGCCCAACTATCCCAAATATGAGTACTTAAATCATTAACATTATTGGATTTCTTCTGCCAAATCCAAAGCATTTCATCTGTACAACTTTTAATCCCTGTCTTCCTAAGAGTCATCGCAGGAAATTCTTTAGATAAATCATATCTGTTAACTACACCAAATTTTTTGATGGTATACGCATAGGAACCATCTTCCCACTTTGGTCGTACTTTTTCGCCTTCCGTACTCACACCATTTTCTAATATATCTTTACACATATCTATAAAAATCTTGTCTGCTAAACTCATAGTACACCTCCACTTTTCATCCCTTTGATTATAAGCTAAGCTGTTAGCTTTTTCAACAAAATTAAGGCTTTTATAAAGATTTTTGCCTATAAAAATCAGTTTTTCTTTATTAAAAGTACCTTTTTCCCATTG
>CAYOMP010000026.1:672-26423 GCA_964405075.1 uncultured Lachnospiraceae bacterium | reverse complement strand
TCTTCGCGGAGCGTTTTATTTGATAGGAAAGAACTTTCCTATCAAATAAAAAAGCTTTTGTAAAACAATATCTGTTCCACAAAAGCTTCTATAAAATTACATATTATCAATAGTAATCTGTTGTTCTTTTACTAATCTTTCTAACTGATTCTTGTATAAATACAAATCAATTACATTTCCAACTCTACGGATTACAATTGAAGGATCAAATGGCTTTCTAATAATATCTGAAACACCATATTCATATCCCATTCGTTCACTATATACCGTATTATCACCAGTTATAAGAACAACAGGCACTTTAGTCATCAACTGAGTTTCATGCATCATTTCCAATACATCAAAGCCACTTCGTTCAGGCATAATCAAATCCAATAAAACAATTACTAATGAATCCTTATGCTTTTCTATCATTTCCATAGCCTCTAAACCATTATCAGCCTCAATAACATTATACTCGTCTTTAAACATTTCAAAAAGTATAGCTCTGTTTACTTCCTCATCATCCACTACTAAAATTGTGTCTCGTACGTCCTTCTTCATCGTTATGTTCCTTTCTCTCAAGCGTTAGTTTCTTGCTATTATTTCACAAATTTCATTATACTTTTCTGTAAGTAAATTAAATTTATTTTCCACATCAGACATATCACCATTTCTTAAGTCTTCTACCAATGGTGCAACGACCTGATGAACTGATTCTAATCCAAGATTTGCACTAACACCCTTAAGAGTATGTGCACACTTAAATGCTTCCTCAACTTCATTATTTTCTAATCTAATCTTTAAATCTTTAAAACTTTTATCGTCAAGGAACTTTTTTAGAAACTTCTCGTATAAATCTCCCTTATTCATAAATCTTGCAATTGTTCCCTGTAAATCGGTTCCAACTGCTACCAATTCGTCTTTAAATTTTTGTTCCATAATATCACCCCTTATTTTTATCTGCAGATTATATTCTACTTAAATATTAGCAAATAGAAACAATAAGTCAATATAGGTTCAAAAATCATATTGTATTTTTAAGACTATTTTTATTTTTATAATAAAGTATTTATTTTTAGTAACATTACAAGGAATTTATCACTCTTTTTTTCCGTCATTCTCCATAACTTCTATTTCATCGTCTGCAATCTTAATTATATCGGCAACTTCTTCCTCTGTCATTTCCATATATCTTGCCAGTTCTTCTATAGTAGCTTTTCTTCCAAGGTCTTCGTTCAAATTCTTAGAGCCTTCATTTAAGTAATTAATCTTACTAACCATAGTTCCGCTAGCTGATGAAATAATGCCTGCTTCTTCTATTGCCGATTCAATAACTTCCCTCACACCCATTTGCAGTGTTTTCATATAATTATTAGATTTCTTTTCAGCTATTTTATCTACAGCCAGCATTAATCCAACATTTCCTTCTTGAATCAAATCGCTTACCAATACGCCCCTGTTAGCATATTCTTTTGCAATTTCCACCACGTTAACCAAATATCCTTCGATTAATTTAATCTTAGCAATTTCATCTCCTGCCGCCGTAGCTTTGCATAGATTTTTTATTTCCTGTTCCTCTAATTTTTCAAGCGAATTTAATTCTTCTAAATACATATCAACATATGCTTTTTCTTCCATATCAAGAATTTCTATAGCACTGGCTGGCTTATCCCCTATATCTTCCTGACCTGCCTCTTCTTTGGACTTTTCAGCATCATTTACAATAAAAGCATTATTTTCTGTTGGCTTATGCCCTAATACAGTTATTTTTTCCGCTTCCAAATAAGCGTAAACCATCTCCAATTGTTCTTCACTTAATTTGGCATCTTCTAAATAGCCCTCTACATCTTCCTTCTTGATTTTGTTGCCATTTACTGTGGCAATCTCGCTTATTTCTGATAGTAATTGTCTAAACTGTATCTTATTATTCATCAATAATCCTCCATCTATTTTTCAGATACTACATTTTGAATCCAAACACCTTTTTTTACTAAAATAAAACCTATTGTGCATTTTATAATTTCGGTAAACTGACATATGAAATATACTAAAATAATATTCAAACTAGTATGATTAGCTAATACATATGCACAAGATACACTTACCACCCATACAAATACACTATCAAAAAGGAATGTAATAATTGTTTTTCCACCTGAACGTAATGTAAAGTATGAAGCATGTGTAAATGCAATCAATGGCATTGACATAGCCAGTATCCTTAAGAAATTAACTGCTAAATATTTAACCTCTTCATTTGTCTTATACATATTTGGAAATATTGGTGCCAATGCAAATAAAATCGCGCCAACTACAACACTAACGGATACAGAAAAGAAAATAAGTTTTCTATCGTTATCTTTTGCCTCTTCCATTTTTCCGGCTCCCAATAATTGCCCAATAATAATAGCTACTGATGAGCCTATACCCGAAAATACAACATTAAACATATTAGATACTGTAGTTGCAATATTCATACCTGCAACTACATTTAATCCTCTAACTGAGTAGCACTGTAATAGTGCAGCCATTCCTGCTGACCACATTGTTTCATTAATTAAAAGTGGCATTCCTTTTGCAATAATATCTTTAACCAGACTTCCCGGAATTTTAAAACTTCTAAATGCACCCTTTGCAAACTGAAACACCTGTAAATTCATCTGTACATATATAACAACTATCAGGCATTCTACCATTTTAGCCAAAACAGTAGCAATTGCCGCACCTTTGACACCTAAAACCGGCATTCCTAGTTTTCCATATATTAATATGTAGTTAAAAAACACATTTATAAATAATGCAACAAAACCTGCAACCATAGGTACAACTGTCTTACCCATTTCTCTTAATGTACTTGAATAACACTGTATAATACCGCCTGGTATTGTGCTAATAATAATTATTAACATATACTGATTTCCATACATTCTTGTCATTTCCAAAGATTGTAGGTCATTGCCACTTAAGAACAAGCCAATTAATTCATTTCCCGCTCCTAAAAATATTGCTATAAATATTAGTGTTATAGCAATAAAACTTAAAAACTTAAATCTAAAAGTATCTCTTAAGCCCTCTATGCTGCCTTTTCCAAAAAACTGCGCACCAAATATACTTGCACCAGATACGGCACCAAATATACACATATTATAAACTACTATAATCTGGTTTACGATGGCTACTGCTGTCATTTGCTCTGTACCAACTCTACCAATCATAATATTATCTAATAAACTAACAAAATTTGTGATACCAAATTGCAATATCATAGGTACTGCAATAGCTAGTACCATTTTATAAAACTTCTTATCTCCTATATATTTTGACATGTCTTCCTCTTTTCCAAATGAACATCAAAGAAAAACTATCTTAAGATATGCCAAAAATTCTACCACCAGACAAATAGAGTTTCACTAACACTATTTTCATATGCAAAAATATATTAATAAAACTATTTATTCCCTCTGACATAGGCAGCAAAATGTTCGCCCCTATCTTCAAAATTTTTAAAAATTCCATAACTTGCGGCGGCTGGTGACATAACACAACTCTTCCCCTTTTGCGTAATCTCTTTTGCCTTTTTCACAGCATCTTCAAGATGCTCGACATATATTAATCGTTCCGGTCTTTCAAACCCTTTAAAGTTCTCTTTGATTTCCTCTAAAATCCTTTTTCCTGTTGCTTCCATTAATATTATATGTTCCACCTTAGCCGAACATAAAAATTCTTCTAACTTTTCATAATTAATTCCTCTATCCATTCCACCAATTAATACTGTATTAGTATCTACCAAACTGGATAATGCCTGCATCGTAGTTTCACAAGCTGTGGATATAGAATCATCGTAATATTTTACACCATCAAAAGTTCCAATATATTGAAGTCTATGTGGTAAAGTCTGATATGTCCTTAGTCCATTAGTAAACTCTTCTTCACTAACACCTAATCTTCTACATACTTCATATGCAATTGCAATATTATAATAATTATGTTCTCCTAATAATTGTATTTCATTAGTTGGTATCTTATATTCATAATTAAATGCCTTAATATATGCACCGTCAACTTCTATATCGGCTTTTCCCACACCGTCTTTTTTTAACATAACAGATACCATTTCACCAACATAATCAGATGGAGCATTATTAATATTACAAATTAAAATATCTCCTTCTGACTGATTTTCATAAATCTTTCTTTTAGAAGCTGCATATTTTTCTACTGTACCATAATGATCCAAATGTTCCTCATATATATTTAACAAAACGCCTATATGTGGTGACACAGTCATATATTCCAACTGGTGGCAAGACAACTCAATAACTGCAATTGTTCCTTCCTTAATGTCCTCAGCTACTTCAAAAACCGGAATTCCAATATTTCCACCAAGCACCATATCAACACCTGCACTCTTTAAGATATGTGCAATAAGTGTAGTCACAGTACTCTTGCCTTTTGTTCCTGTAATTCCAACTATCTGCTTCTTAAATCTTCTAAAAAAGATTTCTGTTTGAGATACAATCTCACATTTGTATTCTTTTATATCCTTATTTAATACGATTCCTGGACTTTTGAATACAATATCAAAATCATCTAATACACTTAGATAACTATCTCCACAAATCAACTCAATCCCTACATTGGAATACTCCTCTCCAAGCTCTACCTGATTTTTATCAGCAATAGCAATTTCTTTATAATTTCCAACCTTTAATAAAGTACTTAATGTGGATTTGCCTTCCCGTCCAAACCCTAAAATAAGTACTTTTTTATCTATAATCAAATCTTTTAATAAGCTAAGCATATTTATTCCTCCAGTTTAAAAGCAAGCCTCTTTCAAAATCTTTTCGAATTCTTCCGGCAAAAGATTCTCCTGGTCATAATGTGTGAAATAAGGACATTCTCTATCTTCATAAGACATAAAAAGTCCTGTTTCCATATAATGTTCAAATAGTAATGGTAAAGCTGTACCACTTTTTTTCATTTCATCTATAGTTAAGCATATAGCTGTGTTGATTTCATCTCTACTACCTACACACTCAAATGGTTTTTCTTTTTCCACTCCTATTAACTGGTCAAAATATTTCATCATCTCTTCATCTTCTAACATATTACGTCCAAAAATCTCAACCAATCTATCTTGCTTTATAAACGGTGACATAATCAAATATACAAATAAGCATTTTGGACAATGTCCGCACCAAATATCCTGTTTACTACCTGCATTACAGCTTCTAAAAATATCATGATACTGTGTAAACCCAGCAAATATTTTTGCTATTTGAAATTCACTTAAAGGTCTGAGCATACTAAAATAATAAGTTCCACTTAAAATATATTTAGCTTCATATTCGTGAAAATCTTTTTCAAATTGAAAACTCTTAGAATATTGATGATTTACATAACTTCCTTCTACTGTACTTTCATTAGCACTAGATTCGTTAGATAATACAATATATTTTAAATTAAACAAATACGCTGCAATAGTAGCCGAAAATGCTACAATCGCAGAAAACGGTGTATGACCATTTAAAAATCCCTGTTTATTAAGTTCTAGCATATTTTTATCAAGAGTACGCTTTACAGCTACTGTGCTATTGTCAGCATAGCCACCTTTTTCTACAGTGTTCAAGGTTGCTCCTCTTGGATTGATTATATAGCAATAGTTATCTTTTTTGCTACTTTTAAGTAAACTAAGGGTTACAGCTGAATCCTTGCCGCCACCTATAGGAATAAGACATCCCTTGTTTTTCTTTAAAGACAGCTTTTCCAATTCTTCCTTAGTATTTACTATGTCTTTTCCTTCGGAAATTATATCCATAAAAGCTTCTTCATTTTCTTCAATTCCGTTAGTATAGTAAAACTCGCCAAGTCCATTAAAATACAATGATTTCCACCATTTTTTCTGTTCATTATCGAGTTTACCTGCTAATACTCTTACCTTTGGTGAACAAGTAATCTTCCAATAACTCACAAGTTCAACCATTCCAAGTGAAAACACCATATTCTCAAATAACTTATTATTCTTGTACTCCAAGGATGAATCATTTTTCTTTGGAAACTCCCATGTTGGTGCGAATTTAGATAATCCCGGTATTTCAAAGTCATATTCTATTCTAATCTTTTCGTTATTTTCTTCTATATTATATCCTCTATATATAAATTCAGGATATTCTTTTCTAAGTTCCTGATATGAAAGCATATTTACTCTCCTTTTACAAACATTATTATACGCTGTTTTATTATATGCCAAATTTCATATCGTTGCAAGTGTACCAAATGAAGTGCTTGCAATTTAGGATTATTATTGTACCGATATTTTCTAATCTCTATAGCCATCTACATATACTTGTTTATACATATCTACAAACAAGCTATTTCGTTCCCTTTTCTAACGCAAGCAAAAAAGCTATTGAAATAATACATGTGAACCCTATATAATCAGCCATTTCAAACTTTACACCTAACAATAAAAAAGAAAGAATTGCTGAAGTCAGTGGCTCCAATGTTGCAAGAATATTAGCCTTAGCACTACCAATATACTCCACACCTATAGAATATAATAAAAAAGACATTACCGTACCAAACAAAACTATAAATGCAATAATCCCTACATCCTGTAACATAAGACTTCCCATCATTCTCCACGGACGTACACATATGCTCAGTATTATCCCAACAAGAAACATGCTCCAACCTAAAATAATTACAGTTCCATACTTTTTCATAATATTCGTTGGATAAACCGTATAAAACGCAAGTGATACCGCTGATAAAATCCCCCACATTAACGCAGCTGGCGTAAATGCCAGATTAGTAATACTTCCATGTGTAGCTATAAAAAATGTACCAATTAATGCAAGTACTGTACTAATAATTTCAATCTTCTTTGGCTTTTGCTTATATACAACAGCCAAAATCACTATAACAAAAGCCGGAGATACATATTGCAAAAATGTTGCAGTCGCCGCATTAGAGCTTGAAACAGCATAAAAATATGAAATTTGCACCATTCCCGAACCAAATGCAGAAAATATTAACAACTTTTTTGCATCTTTACGATTGCTAAATATATAAAATAAACTTTTGTAATCTAAATTACTTGTCTTTATAAAACCTATACTGAGTAATATAATACCTCCACATAACAGCTTTACTGTTCCTAACCAAATGGGGTCTATACCTCTCTGTTGTGTCAACACTTGTCCACAAACTCCCGTAATCGCCCATAAAACCGCTGCCACAGTTACATATGTTATTCCCCTTTTTTTGTTTGTCATAAGTCTATCATCTCGCTATTCCCCAATTATAAGTTTTCTATTTCTCTGAATGTGATATTAGCAGTATTTACAAAATTTATTTAGCAAACTTCATCTTTGCGTTTTTAGCTTTTACAAAATCCATTGCTTACAAAGGCTTGAAATTGAAGCCACTGCTGAAATTTCTTTAGCCGCAGTTAGCAATTAGTTTGTAAAAGCGTTGCAAATTGTTTGCTAAATAAATTTTTGTATATAACTGCTATTCATCAACTCTATTTATAATCATTCTCTAAATAAATTATAATAGTTGAAACATAAATAACAATTTACAAAATGACAAACTTATTTGTGCAAATACACAATTTCATATAATCGCTTGAATTTCCTACATCATACTCTATAATTACCAAAAAAATTCCCTTGTAGTTGCTCATTAGAACAAATACAAGGGATTTGAAATATCATTTTTCTTTTGAACGTTACCGCAAAAAACAATATAACTATTTAAGTTTTTCGTATAAAAATCTCTCTGGCAAGCTAACATTGAAGTCTCTAGCTAAATCTCTGAAATTCTGTGGAGAAATTGTCTGTAATTTATTTGGACACATTGAAAGCTGTTTCACTAAAATCTCGGCAGATTTTTCAACAGTATGTGCAAGTCCAAATGTTAAGTCAAAGTCTTCACCAGAACAGAAAATTCCATGATGCGCCCAAATAGCAACATCATATTTTTTCATTAATTCACTAGTTGCCACAGCAATATCTCTTCCACCTGGAACCATCCAGCCTACAACACCAACACCATCTGGGAATACTACCGGACATTCTGTAGCCATTTCCCATAACTCTCTTGTAAACACTTCATCATCTAATGGCAAAACAAATGTAAGTGCAA
Organism: uncultured Lachnospiraceae bacterium; assembly: GCA_964405075.1. Taxonomy (GTDB): domain Bacteria; phylum Bacillota; class Clostridia; order Lachnospirales; family Lachnospiraceae; genus CAYOMP01. Next base: position 18,290 of record CAYOMP010000026.1, on the reverse strand, counting down.
TAACATTTGTTGCATGGCAATGATAAATAACTCTATGTAAACCATTTGAAGCTGCTTTCTTAACTTCATGATTCATCAAATGGCTTGGAAGCTCACTAGTTGGTTTACCACCATCAATCAATCCCCACTGAATCTGATAATTCTCTCCTCTATCATCAAGTTTGATAATAGCAATGTTATTTCTAGGATCGGTCATCACATTTCTAAAATATTTTCCTGAACCTGTTACTAAAAAGTATTCTCCTGCAAGTCCTGGTACACTAGTTCCGATTGGATTCCACTGTCCAGTTGTGCTAAGAGTGTGTGCAATCTGTCTAACTTCTTCTGGTTTTATACGATATGTTAAATTACCACCATTTCTTTCATGCCATCCTAAATCGAAACCATCCTGACACAATCTACAAAAACCTTTTATAAATTCTACATCTAAAATATTATTTACGTCTCTCACAATACTACCTGCTTTCTATACTAAAATTTATTTGCATCAGATTTCTAATTCCTCTCTGATTCTCTTTCTACATTAATTATATATGAGTTCTTTTTTTTATGCAAGCATTTTTTGTTGTTTTGTGTGGTTTTTGTTATTTTGTTTTGTCTTTTTGTGGATTCATCAACATACTTTGTTTACTTTTACTATATCTGAGAATCCAGAGTTTTTAATTCTTTTCTAACCATTATTAATGATGCCACCACAGCTATCAAATCAGCTATTGGCCCCGCATACATAATTCCATCTATTCCCATAATTATTGGTAATATTACTATTAACGGCAATAAAAATAGAATCTGTCTTGTTAAAGATAAAAAAATACCATTCTTTGGTTTACCAATAGCAGTGAAAAAATTCGAGGTAATCGGCTGTATAAAATTAATAAAAGTAAAGAACAAATATATTCTAAAATATCTTACTGCAAACTGATAATACATTTCAGAACCCGATCCAAATAAAGAAATAATCTGTCTAGGTACTAACTGAAACAACAAAAATCCAATTACAGATACTATAAATCCACATTTACAGGCTAATAAATATACATTTTTAACTCTATCATATTTTTTCGCCCCATAATTAAAACTGGCTATAGGTTGCATTCCCTGAGATAACCCTATTACTACCGAGAAAAATATTAAACCAACTTTAGTTATAATTCCTGCACAAGCTAAAGGAATAGACTCCCCATACTCTGACTGAGCACCATAATATGTCAGGGAATTATTCATTATAATTTGTACAACCATCATTGCTAACTGATTAAAGCAAGGTGCTGCCCCTAATGACATTATAAATGAATATATTTTAAACCTTGGTATAAAGTGTTCCTTCTTTAATTTAACTGTTTTATAGCCCGACAAATATTTGATAACCAATAATCCAGAGCAAACCTGTCCCATCACAGTAGCCACAGCTGCTCCCTTCATTCCCATTCCAAACCCAAATATCAGAATTGGATCAAGAATAGTATTTATAATTGCACCTGTTAAATTGCAAATCATAGAATATCTGGGACTTCCATCAGCCCTAATTAAATGTCCACCACCAGTTGATAATATTAAGAATGGAAATCCTATTGCCGTTATACCAGTATATTTCACTGCATAAGGTAAAACATTCCCTGGCGAACCAAAGAAAAGCAACATTGGCTCTAAAAATAGTAATGTAACACCTGCTAACAACACACCGGATCCAAATAATAATGTAGCCGCATTTCCTATAAAAAAAGGTGCCTGCTCCTTATCTCCCTTTCCCATTGTAAGGTTAAAAGTCGAAGCTCCACCTATACCCAATAATAATGCTATTGCTGTACAGGATGTACTTAATGGAAAAGCAATGTTTGTAGCTGCATTTCCTAATTCTCCAACACTTCTTCCAATAAAAAACTGGTCAACAATATTATATAATGCTCCCACCAACATAGCTATAATGCTGGGAATTGCAAATTTTCTTAATAATTTACTTATCTCAACTTCACCTAATGAATTATTCAATTTTTCCATTTTTCCTCCTATTAATTTTGTATGTACAATATTATGGTTAATAGCAAAAATCCCACATACAATATTGCCTTAAATTTCTGATACTGTCAATTTTCTTATCTTTATTTTTAAAAACTTTTTAACTGGTATGCTCAATTTGCATCAAACTGGATATTTCAATCACACCGCTTTCCCATTTATACTAAATCAAACTTTATAGCGCTCAAGAAAAAATAAAGCACGAAGGGCGTGAGTATTTACTTTTTAGGAAGTAATAGTAGGAGGAGATTATTATGCAAAACGAACAATTAAAATCATTAATCAAAACTGGACTATTTATTGCAATCATATTTGTATTAACATCAACACTAAAAATTCCAATTGCCATAACTGGTGGCTATACTCATTTAGGAGATTGTGCCATTTTCTTAGGCGTTCTAATTCTTGGTAAGAAAAGAGGAACTGTTGCTGCTGCTTTTGGTGCTGCTTTAGCCGATTTATTAGGTGGTTTTATCATCTGGGTTGTTCCAACATTCTTAATAAAAGGAATTATGGCATTTATTATTGGTCTTATTATTGAAAATGTTTTAAAAAATAATAACTACAATTGGTTAATTGGTGCAATACTAGGTGGTCTTTTCCAGATTATTGGATATACAACTGTCAAAATATTTATGTTTGGTACCAGCACAGCCATTGCGACAATACCAACCATTACAGGTCAGACAGTTTGCAGCCTTATAATTTTTTCAGTAGTTTACACTGTTTTAATAAAATCTAAATCTTTAGAACTATTAAGAGAAATTTAAATCTTTATTATTTGACTCAAAATAGTAGTACAAAAAATTACCTTTGAAACTACTAACTAAATTGCATTTTAAGAAAGGACTAACTAATTATGAAAAAAATTGATGCACATTGTCATGTTGGTGATTTCAGTGGTTGGGCTGGTGTTTCTAACACTCCAGACGAACTGATAGCCAAAATGGATGAATATGAAATAGTCAAAGGCGTTCTTTGTTCATCAAATTATGAAAAAAACGAAGACACTTTAGCTGCTTGTCAGGCTTATCCAAATAGATTTTTACCTTTAGTATATGTTAATCCATTAAAGCCTCAAAAGGCTCTTGAAGACATTGACTATTATGTAAAAGAACATAACTTTTTAGGAATAAAATTGAACCCTTTACGAGATGCCTTTGTAGCTGATGATACTTGTGTACATCCAATTATGCAAAAGGCCAGGGAATATAGTATTCCTGTTTTTATTCATAGCGGACATCCTCCATATTCTTTGCCTTGGAGTATAGCATTACTGGCGGAGGAATTTCCTGATGTTCCTGTCGTAATGATTCACATGGGGCACGGTCATGGTGTTTATATTGATGCTGCTATCAAAATGGCAAGAAGATATTCAAATATATATTTAGAAATGTCAGGAATGCCTATGAGTTCAAAAATAAAATTAGCCTATGATACTGTTGGCAGTAACAGAATTATGTTTGGAACAGATTCTCCATTCCACCACCCATCTGTAGAAATTCAAAAAGTTCTTACTAGTGGATTAAACGAGAAAGAATTAGAAGATGTATTTTTCAATAATGCGGCATCCTTATTTAAACTATAAGAGATATACGCAAATTATGATGAACACACTTTGCGAGTTTCGCGGCGCTCGTCGAAAATCTATGTAAACATAATTTTCTCTTCGTTGCTGGCGTAAGTCAAAATAAGTTGAACAAAAGTCCAAGACTTTTATTCAACTTATTTTTAATTCATTTTTGCAATATCTTTAATCACTTCACCTGCTATTATTAGTCCCGCCACAGATGGAACAAATGCTGTACTTCCCGGAATTGATCTCTTATTAATGGAAACTCCCTTTTCAGTATCAATTCCCATTTTCTCTTTTTCCATATTTGAATCCATATTTTCTATTGGTTTAATTGGTACTTCAGTAGAGTATACTACTTTTAATTTTTTTACATTACGTTTTTTCAACTCATGTCTCATTACTTTTGCTAACGGACACATGGTGGTTTTATAAATATCTGCTACCTCAAACTTAGTTGGATCTAACTTATTTCCTGCCCCCATACTGCTTATAATAGGTACATTGGCTTCCTTAGCTCTCATAACTAAGTCAATCTTGGCCGATACAGTATCTACAGCATCCACTACATAAGTATATTCCGAAAAATCAAATTCATCTGCAGTTTCTGGAAGATAAAAGCAATTAAATATTTCAACATTTGCATTTGGATTAATGTCTAGAATACGTTCCCTCATAACCTCTGTTTTGTATCTGCCAATAGTCTTTTGTGTTGCAATAATCTGTCTATTCAAATTTGTAATTGAAACTGTATCACTATCCACTAATACAAATGAACCGATTCCGCTTCTAACTAATGCCTCTACGGCAAATCCGCCAACACCTCCGATTCCAAAAACAGCAACCTTAGCATTGTACAAATTATCCATAGCCTTTTCTCCCAGTAACAATTGAGTTCTAGCAAATTGATTAATCATTATTTTTCCTTTCAAAACAATTATACATTTCCTTCTACTTCATTAATAAATGCTAACTGAATTACATCTATTATAGAATTATCACTTCGGCATTTATCTGTGAACGGTACAAAACCTCCTGCCATATGAGAATGTCCACCACCACTGCCAATTCCCTTAAGTGCACGTTCTGTAACCTTACCTGCATCAATATCTTGTGTTTTACATCTAACAGAAAGCTTTACCCCATCTTCCTTATGTGAATATATTATTGACATTTTCACATCAGATATAGACATTACAAAGTCAGAAATCGTAGCAATCAGTGCCTCCGGGCAATTATTTCCTGTATCAGCAAAGCAAATACCATCATAGACTTTTATAGTGTCAAATACGTGTGCAAAAGCTTTCAAATCATCCCACTGTAATACACTATGTTCCAAGTTTTCCAATATTTCCTTATCACACAAATTGTAGACCTGGTAAAACATATCCAAGTCTAATTTTGAAACCCCACGGCTTAAATTCGCTGTATCAATCTTAATACCATATATAAGTGCTGTAGCCACATTAGTAGGTATTTCAATATTATTTTCAAAAAAGTACTCCGCTATCATAGAAGCGCAAGCACCTACATCATTTCTAATATCAGCAAACCTATAATCATACTTCTCATACATAGGATGATGATCTATGCAAATAATTTCATTTCCTGTAATATCTTTTATATTCATATTCCCTTTTTGAGAATCTACCAAAATAATTTCATCCAACTCACTCATTTTAGTAATATCATTTACATTTATTATTTCTATACCTAATTCCTTAACCATTTGCACTGTACTATATCTGTCAATTTTTCCTATATAACAAATTGTTGAATCAATACTTCTATGTTTTAATAAATATTGAAGTCCAAAAGCACAAGCAATTGCATCCGGATCTGGAAAATTATGAGTTTGTATATAAACATGAGGTCTTGATACATTCTCTACAATTCTGTCTAACTTAGTCATACTATTCAGCTAATCCAGCCATATATTCTTCAATAGAGTCCATATCAACTGTAACGTCTTCTCCAGAAGCTGGTGCAGATGTTACTGAATCATATACAGAAAATCCTAACCATCCTACTATTGCTAGTCCAACAATTGTGCAAACAACCTTTGTAATCATTGCATTTCTTTTTTCTTTTTTTATTATATCTTTTCTATTTGCTTTTTCCTTTTTATAGCGTTCAACTTTTTCCTGACTCATCTTGTATTTCTCCTTTTAAAAAAATAGTAAAAATCTCATACTTTATAGTATACAACATAATTGTGTTTTTTTGGTATATTTATTTTAAAATACTACTTATTTACTCTTCATTCACCAACATACTCCCTGTTACAACTGTCACAGGATATGTTGTATCTTCAACATTAATTTCCATTACTGTATTATCATGAACATAAATTCCTTCATCTACATAAGAGAACTTATTGGGTACTACTCCATCCTCTAATAACTCAATAATTACTTGCACACGAGGTCCATGAAGTGGATTACACTCTGCAATACACGTAATCTTATCATCAATTACATACTCTAGTGCATCTTTATTTACTCCATCAAAAGAAACTACCATAATTTCTCCATTTGCAATATCTGAACCAACTTTTTTACCTGCTGCCTCTATTGCCTCTATAGCTCCAAATGCTTCATTATCGTTTTCACAATAAACCACATTAATATTGTCATATTTCTTTAGGAAGGATTCCATTACTTCTTTGCCTTTAGCCTGAGTAAAATCTCCCGGTTCTTCTGCTAACAAATCCCATCCATTCTCTTTAACTGCCTCTCTTAACCCTTTTGTTCGACCAATTTGTGCTGAGGCACCAATATTTCCCTGAATATTAACTATATGAATATCACTACTTTCCACTCCATTTGCAGTAGCGTACTGTTCTAACCAATCAGCCATTTTTTTAGCTTCCAACTCAAAATCAGATCCTACCCAACAGGTAAACAAACCTTCATCCTCAACATCTACCATACGGTCCACAATAATTACAGGAATTCCTGCATCTCGTGCTTCTTGTAAAACCGTATCCCAACCACTCTCTGTAACAGGTGCCAAAACTATATAATCTACCTCCTGCTGAATAAATGTGCGAATAGCTGTAAATTGATTAGTCTGCTTTTGCTGACCATCTTCAAAAATCAGTTCATATCCATTTGCCTGTGTAAAGGTTGATTTCATAGATTCAGTATTTGCACTTCTCCAATCCGATTCTGCACCTAACTGCGAGAAACCAATTACTATTTTTTCTTTTTGTTTTGATTTCTCTTCTACATTTACAGATGAATTCTCACTAGCACAACCTGCTATACTAAAAACCAATATTAAATTTACTATTGTAAATAACATTTTCTTTATCATACAATTCATCCATTCTATTTTTTCTTTAATACTCCTCTAAAGTATTTCACACAAAAATTTAATAAGTTTAACTAGATATTTACTTTTGTATTAACAGAAAGAAGGTTGCTGTTTTTTATAACAACTACCTTCTCTCAGTATACTAAATTTCAAATACAATTCCAAATATTTTACACTTTTGTTTGTAAAGTTTTCTTTTTACGGGCAATTACAACACTCTGAATAACAAGGAAAAGACAAAGCATTGCAGCAATTGTTATTCCTGTCCACCAAGCCTGATCAAGACCTGCTGATGATACAATATTCTGAATAGTACTTAGCGAAAGTACACCAAATAGAGTACCGATTATATTACCAACACCACCTGTAAGCATTGTTCCACCTATAATTGATGAAGCAATTGCGTTCATTTCCATTCCACTTGCATGTGATGCTGAACCTGAACCAACATGTAAGAAATATACATATCCACCAATACCGGCTAATAAACCACATATTAAATGTGAAAGGAATTTTGTTCTCTTTACATTAATACCAAGCATTAATGCACTCTGACTATTTCCGCCTACTGCATAAAAGCTACGTCCCAGTTTAGTCCATCTAAGAACGCAAAATAAAATAATAACTGTCAAGATTGCTACTATCACACCTATTTCTACATAGGCATCCACATATTTTCCAAGCTTATTTATCGACCCCATACCCGGTACTATAATACGTGTTTCTTTTAGAGCTGTAAAAGCTTCATTTTCAACGTTAAACGGATTTGTATTTACAATTGTTGTCATACCTCTGGCAAAGAACATTCCCGCCAGTGTAACAATAAATGGTTGTATTTCAAGGTATGCTACTAAAAATCCCTGTACCGCACCAAATGCCAAGCCAATAGCCAAAGCAATCAGAGCTGAAACAAAAACATTTCCTCCTTTATAATCCAAATATACTGCACAGCACATACTTATCAATGCTGTTACACCACCAACAGAAATATCAATTCCGCCGGTAATCATAACTATACTCATTCCACATGATAAAATAATAAGCGATGCATTAGCACTCAATATATTAAAGAAAGTCTGTGGTTTTAGGAATCCTTTTCCCTGAAATACAATTGCACCAATATACATTGCAAAAAATACTACAATTGTAATTAGTAATAGTAAATTTGTATCGGTAAGGTTTTTAAACTGATTTTTAATTTTCTGCATATTAACCGACCTCCTTTACTGATTTTTTAGATAATTTTTTACCAATTGAAGATATATAATCTCTTACAACCGGTGTACTAAGTACTACTAAGATAATTACTACAACAGCTTTATAAGCTGACAATGCATCTGATTGTACATTGAATTTATAAAGAGTTGTTGTAAGGAACTGAATTACATAAGCTCCTAAAATAGATGCTGTCATATTAAATTTACCACCGCTTAAGGCATTTCCTCCAAGGGCTACTGCCAAAATTGCATCCATTTCAATATCTTTTGCAATAACAGAATAGTTAATAGATGAAAGTCGGCTTACCTTAATAAGTCCAGCCACTGCTACACATAAACCTAATATTACAAAAGTTAAAAATTTAATAAATTGTGGATTTAATCCATTTAATCTTGAAGAATGTTCATTAATTCCTACAGCCTGTGTATATAATCCCAAATTAGTAAATTTGAGTGCCAAAGCAATTATTACCATACAAGCCACCGCAATAAAGAATGGTGTTGGAATTGGAACACCTGGTATAAATCCACCAAAATAACTAAATGTTGGATCACTTACGATTGGTAGCTCATTATTATTAATCCATGCTGCGATTGAACGACCTGCTGTAAACAATATCAAAGTAGCAACCATTGGCTGAATCTTGAAATAAGCAACTAAAACACCATTAAATGCTCCAAATAACATTGCTACTACACAGCTAATTAAAAATGCTACAATAATTGGTGCCTGTAATGTGTCCGGTCTTGAATTAGTTCCGCATAATACACGGAGAATTACGCTACCTGCAATTGCAATACCAGCACCAACACTGATGTCCTGCCCACCTGAAGCTGCTGTTACAAGAGTCATCCCGATTGCAAGAATAGCAAGTTCTGAACCATAATCCAGAATAGTCATTAAATATCCCGATAAAACAGGATCTCCTACACTATTGTACCCCAATGTAATTTTGAAAAATGATGGATCTACAATTAAATTAACTATAGCCAAAATAAGTAATGCTGCTATAGGAATAAATATCTGTTTCTGAAATAGTTTCTTTAAGCCTGTCATTCTTTGTCACCTCCAGCAATCGTACTCATAATCATGTGTTGTGTTAACTCATCACCCGAAATTTCTCCTACTACCCTGCGGTCTCTCATAACCACTAGTCGAGAACATGTACGAAGCATTTCATCTGTTTCAGAAGAGATAAACGTTACACTCATACCTTCCGAAGCTAATTTTAAAACTAATTTTTGTATATCTATTTTTGTTCCTACGTCAATACCTCGTGTTGGTTCATCCAATATTAGATACTCTGGATGTGTTAATAACCATCTTGCCAAAATAACCTTTTGCTGATTACCACCTGAAAGAGATTTAATAGGAGTATCTGCTGATGCAGTTTTAATATCTAACAACTTAATATACTCATCAGCAAACTTGTTTGCCTCAGCTTTAGAAAATGGTTTAAAGAAGCCTTTAAGAACCTGTGCTGCAAGAATAATATTATCTCTAACAGATAAATCTCCTACAATACCATCTCTCTTTCTATCTTCTGGAAGATATGCAATTCCATTTTTCATAGCATCTAATGGTTTTGTAATCTTGATTTCTTTTCCATTTTTCTTAACTTTACCACCTAATACTCTATCAGCACCAAAAATCGCACGAACGCACTCACTTCTACCAGAACCTAAAAGACCGGTAAAACCATTTACTTCTCCTTTATTAATATAGAAATTAAATGGTTTAATTCCTGCATCACTTACTAAACCTTCTGCCTCTAATACTGGTGCCAAATCCTTGCCACCTTCATATACTTTTTGCTCGCCCTTAATATCTGACATATCATCCAAATCTTTACCAAGCATCTTAGAAACAAGCTGTACTCTTGGAAGATCCTTAATTTCATATTCACCTACTAATTTGCCATCTCGTAAAACGGTAATTTTGTCACATACCTCATATACCTGATCCAAGAAGTGGGTAACAAAAATAATTCCAACACCTCTGTTTTTCAAATCACGCATAAGTCCAAATAATTTTTCTACTTCCTGTTCATCTAAGGATGATGTTGGTTCATCCAAAATCAAAACTTTACATTCCATATCTACAGCTCTGGCAATAGCTACCATCTGTTGAACTGCAATAGAACAGCTGGCTAACTGTTGTGTAGCCTTTGCTGGAATATCCAAAGATTTCAATATTTTATCTGTATTCTCGTTCATTTTCTTCCAATTCTGATAAATGCTTTCCGTTCTACCTATAAACATATTTTCAGCAACTGAAAGATTTGGACACAATGTAATTTCCTGATACACTGTACTAATTCCTAATCGCTGTGCATCTTGTGGCGAACGAATTGCCACAGCCTTTTCATGGCCTTTTAGAAAAATCTCTCCTTCATCTTTTCCATAAACTCCAGTTAATACCTTTATCAACGTTGATTTACCTGCACCATTTTCCCCCATAAGAGCATGAATCTCTCCTTCGCACAAGTTAAAATCAACACCTTGTAATGCACGCACACCTGGAAAGCTTTTATGTATATTTCTCATTTCCAAAACAGATTTATCTTTCACAAGTTCCACACTCCTTTTCAAAAGCTATTTCAAGTAATTAAAAGCGGTACAAGCGTAGAACTTACATTACGCTGTACCGCGCTTTTAATTTTTAATATGTATAATTAAATACCATAGTTTTCAACATCTTCCTGTGTGATTGTTGAAGCATCAAATCCTTTTTCATCCATAATTATTGTTTTTTCTGAAATTGTTCCACCACTTTCGATTGTTTTGATAATTTCATCAATATAAGAAGCCTGGAATGGATTACACTGTCCATCATAGTTCCAATTCTGTTTTAATAATTCTTCTAAAGCCCATTTATTACAGTCAAATCCCATAACAATTACGTCTTTTCCAACGCCGTGTGAAATATTTGCTTTATCAAGAGCTGCCACTGCACCTTTTGCCATATCATCATTTTCTGCATAGATTACATTGAAAGGTGTACCTGAATCGATTACAGACTGAACAATCTGCTGTGCTTTTTCTGCATTCCATTCAGCTGTCTGCTGTGTTACAAGATTCCATCCATCAGATGCAACTGCAGCATCTACAGCACCTGTACGTCCCTGCTGAGCAGCTGAACCCATAACACCCTGTAAGTGAATAATGTTATATTCGCTAAGTTTCTGTCCTTTTAACCATTCAACTGCTGTTTCACCTTCTTTTGCCATATCTGATACGATAGAAGCTTCATAAAGACTTGGATCTGCATCAATTGTACGGTCAAAAAGAATTACTCTAATACCTGCATCCTGTGCATCCTTTAATACTGAATCCCAACCAGCTGTATCTGCTGCTGAAAGAAGAAGATAATCAACACCATCCTGAATAAACTTCTGAGCTGCTGTAATCTGTTCGTCATTCTTTAAGCTGTATGCAAATGAAGCATCATAACCATTGTCAACTGTAAACATAAGCTTCATATCTTTATCATTAGCTGTACGATAACCAGATTCATTTGGGTCATTATTTATAATACCGACTTTAATCATTTCTTTTGAATCTGTTGTTGTAGTAGCTGCAGTATCTGTTGTAGCTGCTGTATCTGCTGCCTCATTACCACCGCTTGCACCACAGGCTGTTAAACCTAATACCATTGTTGCTGTTAAAAAAGCTGCTAAAATTTTCTTTTTCATCATATTGCTTCCTCCCATAATCTTGTTTTTTTAAAGGTATCCCTTTGATACATACATAATATGTCTTACCCACAAAAAAAACCATTCAGATAAATCACATAATGTTTGATTTTTTTATCTAAATGGTTTTTAAAGTTGATTTTTTTATTTTAAAGGTTGATTTTTTTATTATTGTCCTATTGTAGAAAATGGAAGCTTGATTTGTACTGTCGTCCATTTTCCATAATCGCTGTCAATATTTATTCCATATTCTTCTCCAAAATTCAGTCTAATACGCTCATTTACATTGTATAATCCATATATTTCATTTCCTGTCCGTACAGTATTTTGTATTTCATCCCTAACCTGTGTTAATCGCTCCTCTTTAATTCCAATTCCATTATCCTTTATTTCAAGTATAAAAAATTCCTCTTTCTTATATCCACTTATTTGAATCTTTCCACAACCACGTTTATTCTTTATGCCATGATACAATGCATTTTCTACTAAAGGTTGTATTGTAATTTTGGGAATTGAATATGTATATAATTCTTCCATATTATCTATTTCATATTGTAAAATATCCTGATACCGCATCTGCTGAATTTCCAAATAACTTCTGACATGCTGTAGTTCTTCCTTAATTGATACAATATCTTTACCCTGATTAAGAGAAGTTTTAAAGAATTCTGACAAACTACCAACCATGCTTACTACCTTCTTTTGCTCACCTGATTCTGCAAGCCATACAATAGCATCCAGGGTATTATAGAGGAAATGAGGATTAATCTGAGCTTGTAATAATTCGAACTCCGCTTTTCTAAGTCTAACCTGCTCTTTTGTAACCTGTTCTAACAGTTCGTTAATCTTGTCAATCATAGTATTTAATGACTCACTCAAAATCCCTGTTTCTGAACCATTTTGCACCTTAGAACGTACAGTCAGATTTCCTTTCGCAACCTGATCTGTCACCTTACTGATTTCTCTAATTGGTCTGGTTATACTTAATGGAATTTGATACGACAAGAAAATAATTAGTAATACAATGCCTATAAAGGTAATAATCGAAAATCTAATTAAATTAATAAATATTTTTTGGTATTCAGCATGGGTTTGCTGAATATCCCTTATTTCAGAATATATATATTGAAATATACTCTCACGCAACAAACTAGTTACTATCTGTACATCATTTTCCCATATTTCAATATTATCTTCATATCTATTACCTTCCCTTATATTATCCTCAATACGGTTTTTATAGGTTTGTAAGTTTACCAAATACTTTTTCACACTAGCCAGACGAGCAGTATTTTCTTCCGAATCTGTAAACTGTTCAAGACTGGCTACAATACGATTAGCCTCTCTTAGCATTTCATCTAATTTTGACTCTTCAATAGTCTTGTTCTCTACAATCAGCAAATATGTTTCGTAATCAAAGTCCTTCTTAAAATCAAAACTAAATTCACTGGCAACCAACGTAGAATAAATCATTTTCTCATAATTCCTGTTATTATTCCATAAGTTATAAAAGCAAAATATAAGAAAAGCTACAATTGGAACCAGTAAAGCAAAGTACGACCACCTAATTTTTGATGCAAGACTCAAACGATTATAGAAATCCAGCAGTCTTTTTTTCATTTAATTTTCACCTTCCCCATATTTTCCTTCTCTGTACTGTGTTGGTGTAACCCCTTGTGTTTTCTTAAATAAATATGAAAAATAATGAGGATCTTTATATCCCACTTCAACGGCAATTACACTACTTCTCTTTTCACTGCATCTAAGTAATTCCTTCGCCTTATTCATTCGAAAATCAGTTAAGTATTTTATAAAGGTCTGTCCCATTTGCTGACTAAATACCATACTCAAATAATTAGGTGAAAAATTCACATGAGATGCTACTGAGTTCAAAGACAATTCGTCATCTGAAAAGTTTTGTTCTATATAACGAATAATTTCCTCCGTTATATCCCCATAACGATTGCTGGCTGATTTTTCTCTAAGCTCTAGCGCCTGTTCCAAAGTTTCAATAATATATTGTATAGCTCCTTCTTTATTGTAAGTAACCCCAGATTCCACTTCAAATACTGGTATTTCATCTTTAGGAACCTGTATACTTTCAAGAAATTCTACAACATAAAAATATGTATCTAATGTTATATATTGCCTGAATATATTAGATTTCATTACATTCATTCCTAAATCCTTAAAATATTCCTCTACAAAATATACTACCTCTGATTTATCTCCATACTTCAAAAATTCCCTAATTTTGTTTCTATCAATCTGCTTTGGATTGACATTACTTATATCAAATTCCTCTTTTTGATAGTTTACTGACTTTTCCAACTCTTCACTATCCATAATACGACTTTCTTTTATTAAATAGCGATGTGCAAAAGCATGACTTGCTCTTTCAAAAGAATCAGTAACTTCACCCAGCCGATTAACAGCCTTTCCAACCCCACAAAAATATCTAACCTGCTTATACTCTGCTAATATTTCTTGTAATTTGGTTAAATACTTATTCTGAAATTCTTCTAATTCTTCCTTCGTATCTGCCTTAAGCAAAATCGCTTTTCCCTCTAGATTTCTATCAAAAACCACAAAATGATTTTCATCATTTAACTTTTCAATTTTCTCTTCTATTTCTATGAGGCTCTTAGAATACTCTCCTAAAGAATGATTTAGTGATTCAATTTCAAATAATATTACATTGTACCACATGGAAGATAAATCGATTGACAGTTTATCAGCTATTTCCAATAATTCAACTACTGTTTTTGAACCCGTAACAAGATACTGGAATAATTTTCGTTTTTCCTCCAATATATTCTCTTGCATTTCCTGAATATATTTCTCTTTTATTTCTCTTTCTTTTCGATTTTCCTCAATCTTTTTTGCAACAACATCTACTTCCTTTAACAAATCCGCTCCATTAATCGGTTTCGAAAGATATTGTGCAACTCCTATCTTAATTCCTTCCTTGGCATATTCAAATTCCTGATGTCCTGATAAAATAATAATCTCCGTCCAAGGTAATTCTTTCTTAATTAACTTGCTTAATTCTAATCCATCCATAAATGGCATCTTAATATCTGTTATAACAATATCCGGTTTTTGCTTCTGAATCATTGGAAATGCAAGTTCCCCATCACTAGCATCACCACAAAATTCATACCCATGACCTTCCCAGTCAATATTTTTCTTTATTCCCTCACGTACTACAAATTCGTCCTCTACTAAAAATACCTTCAGCATTTTTATTCCCCCGTTTGATTTTATTTGTATTACAAATCATAAACACTACTTTTCTGACATTATATCACAATTTTTTAATCTGAAAAAGGAATTCACAAAGTGCATATTTGTACGTTCAATCACCACATAAAAAGAACCTATAGAAATCTATACATTTTTTCAAACTATGTAAATAACAATCAAAATGTAATATTTCTATAGGTTCTTTTTATTATACTGATATTACAATACCACCATCACCAGCATACAAGCTACTGACTCCAGCTGTTTCCAATACATGTATTTCCTTAAAAACGCCCTTTTTTTCTAATTCTTCCTTTAAGTGATTTGCTCTTTCCGGACAATTACAGTGTGCTAACCCAAGTACTAAATTCTTTTTATTCCCTAAATTATCCATTATAAACTCAACCATCTTAGATAAAGCCTTGTTCATTCCTCTTGCCTGACCTAACTGTCTGATACTTCCTTCATCTGTTGATCCCATAACAGGCTTAATGTTTAATGCACCTGCCACTAATGATTTAACACCCGTTAGTCTTCCATTTTTTCTAAGAGAATCAAGTGTTTCTAACACAAAGTAAGTGTCCATCTCATCAATGAAGCTTTCTACTGTTTCCACCGTCTCTTCAAATGACATTCCGTTTTTTACACATTCTTCTATCTTTAGTGCAATAACCGTTTGACCTGCTGACGCTGATTTCGAGTTAAAAATATGAATATTCTTTTCGCCTTTTTCTTCATGGTATAAATTCTTGCCTAGTACTGCACTATTATATGAACCACTTAATTTATCAGAAAGAGTAACTACATAAATGTCTTCTGAATCACAAATATAACTCTCCATATATCGTTCTGGTGATGGACATGCCGATTTTGGACAATTAGGACTTTCCTTAACCTTTTTCAAAAAATCTGCCTGATCAAATGTTTCATCATCAATAATTACATAATCATCAACCATAAGCTGTAATGGAACTCTTTCAAAATGTGAATCATTTTTCATTCTATCATCCATATCTGTACAACTATCAACAACAATTTTATATCCCATTATATATCCTCCTAAATACAATCTATTATTTATTCTCAAGAGTATTCTATGTCAAATCATAAAAGTACTTTTCTCCATTTAATATAGTTTGTATTTTTATTCATAAAAGTAAATCTAATTATCACATGTAGTTTTAATTACTACTTTATAATAACATATATATTTTTATATGAAAAGGATATTTTGAACTTATTTTGAAAAATATTCTTTAATAAATTCAACAAGTTGAATTTGGTCATCAACTCCCATCATTTCTCTGGCTGAATGCATTGCTAAAATAGGCACTCCCATATCAACTATTTTCATTGGTAGCATGGCTCCTGCTATAGCTCCTATTGTGCTGCCTCCTGGAATATCTGAACGGTTTAGATATTTCTGATATTCAATATGGGCATTTTTACATATTTGCTGGACGATTGCAATTGCCTGACTATCAGACGCATATGACTGTGAACAGGCCTCCTTTATACAAAATCCTTTATTCAATACAGGTTTGTTTGTTAAGTCAGCTTTATTCTTATAATTAGGATGCATAGCGTGTGCCACATCTACAGATACCATAAATCCATCTGTAACCGCTGAAATATATTTAGCTCTGTCTCTTCCTAATGCACACATAATCTTTTCTAAAATAAATGGTAAAATTGCAGAACCTGCACCTTGCTTTGTATGACTTCCCACTTCTTCATGATCAAACAATGCAATTACATTTATTCCTTCTTCTCTATTACCTTCAATTATTCCATCTAGCAACGCCTGGCAACTTGTAAGATTATCTAATCTGGCTGCTGAGATGAATTCTTTATTCATTCCTATAAGCATTGGTTCTTCTACTGGATATAAATTCAATTCATAATCTAACACGTCTTCCTTTTCTACTTCCAAATAATCAGCTAAAAATTGAATAAAATCCTTACCTTCTAATTCATCTTTTACCATCCCCATTATTGGTAAAACATCATTCTGGCGATTAAGTTCTATTCCTTTATTAACCTCCCTATTCATATGAATTGCCAAATTAGGAATAGTACATATTGGTTCTTTTACATCAATAATTTCCATTCTTGGATTAAATGCATCGTCACTTGCTAACGCTACTCTTCCAGATATAGACAATGGTCTGTCTAACCAAGTATTTAGTATAGAGGCACCATAACATTCCACATTCACCTGAGAATATCCCTCGTTTTTAATGTCTGGATTAGGTTTTATTCTTATTGTTGGAAAATCAGTATGAGCAGTAGCTATTCTGAAGCTTTCCCTAAACTTCATTTTAGGATTAACTGTAAAAGCAAATATTGAAGAACCGTTATAATTAATATAACACTTATCACCTTCTGTAACTCCCCAATCCTGCTCTATTTGTAATCTTCTGAATCCAGCCTCCTTTAACTGTCTTTCTGCTTCTTCTACCACCTTATAAGCCGATGTTCCTACTCTTAATGTGTTCATTAATCTATTAATATATTCCATAGTTTTTCTGATGTTCCTTTCTCTTATCTAAC
>CAYOMP010000026.1:0-662 GCA_964405075.1 uncultured Lachnospiraceae bacterium | reverse complement strand
TTCCACCTCTATCCTCCATACTGCAAATAAATGTCTTTGCTTTAAAAATTTACCTTTATCTTATATATCACTTACGTTTAAGTCAAGAGTATTCTGTGTTAAATCGTTAAATATGAGCATTGACTTACTTGCAACAAAACAAGTATAATTTAACTTAGATTTTAATTACGGAGGATTAAGAATTGATTTCTTTAAAAATAACGGATGTTAAAGACTTTATGCATAAACTATTAGTTTCCGATGAATTCAATAGATTCTTATTATCAGAAGCTACTATTACCACATATAACACTTTTACAATAGATGGACATATTCACAAGGAGTTTTACTCTAGTGAAGAAATAGATGTATTAGAGTTGGAGAAACAAAACTTTATTTCCTATTGGGAACAGCTTAAACCTATTTGTTTTGACCTGATTAAAGGGAAAAAAACACCACTTAATTTCAAAATGGTGTTTATTCTCTCGCCATCTAATACAGAAAAATTATTAAATCAAAATAATATTTCACTTACTGTAAATGACATCAATGGCCTGGTACTTAATATAAAATATGAAAATGGTTCTGTAACATGTATAACAGGAACTTCCATCAAAATATTTACTCTTGATAAATCCCTTGAAGAAGCTTGGGCTGCTATGGTAAAAAATTTCTTTATTTCT
>CAYOMP010000025.1:8279-26511 GCA_964405075.1 uncultured Lachnospiraceae bacterium | reverse complement strand
TATTTGATAGGAAAGTTCTTTCCTATCAAATAAAACGCTCCGCGAAGATGCACACACTTTTGCAGTAGATAAATGCCGCAAAATGCGACGCAAAAGTGGCGCGAGAATGTGCTTTGCACATTCTTTGTTCTTGATTTTGTGCAACTTACCCCCAAAAAATGCAACTTACCCTTAGAACTATTTTAAAGAAAATCATGTTGTGATATTCTTCCCTTAGAAGCTAGTTATTAAGTGTACTTTTTCAGAAGTGATTTGTCGTGCAAAGCAAGATGTGTACCGCCAATCAAGATTTGCAAGCAAATTTTGAAAAAGGGACATTGTGAAAGCTTAATAGACTTTTGGATGAGATGTGTTATTTTAGATTTCATCTTTAGCAAAAGTTGTAAGTATCTTAGTAAAAATTATAAAAGTAAGAAAGGGAATAAGAAATTATGAAAAAATTGAGTAAGAAAAAAGTAGTAATAGGGATTGTAATTGTTTTGGTAATAGTTATTTTTCTTGGTATAAAGAGCATAATGCCAAAAGATTATGATGTGGCAGTGACTGGTTCATATGAAGTAGAGACAGCTCTTTATTCTTGGGTAGATGAGAGTCGCTTGGAAACATATTCAGATACAGGAGAGAATAGAGAAGTAACTATAAAGGTATGGTATCCAAAGGAAAATGGAAAATACCCTCTAGTATTATTTTCACATGGTTCTACAGGTGTAATAGACAGTAATGCATCTACATGCATGAACTTAGCATCTAATGGATATATTGCTGTTAGTGTGGCACATCCATATCAGGCAATGTTTGTGGAAAATGTGGAAGGAAAGATAACAATTATTGATAAGGACTTTATGAATCATGTCACGACAGATAATGGCTCATCTGATGAGGAACATGATGAGAAAATGTTTGAATATAGTAGAGAATGGATGGATATTCGTAGCGCAGATATGAATTTTGTAATTGATACCATACTTGAAAAATCCGTGAAGCAGGAAGAAATATTTGACAAAGTTGATTCGGAAAAAATTGGTGTGTTTGGACATTCATTAGGTGGTGCAACAGCTGTACAGGTAGGGCGAGAAAGAGATGATATTGATGCGGTAATTGATTTAGAGGGTACTATGTTAGGGGAATATGTGGGATTTGAAAATGGAAATTATGTATTTAATCAAGAACCATATACTGTACCATTATTAGATGTTAATTCAAGGAGAATTTATGAAGAAATAATGAGCTTGGAAAAGGAATATGTTAATTCTTACGTGGGTAGGAATGCAGTGGATTTTCATTCAGTTATCTTTAATGATACAGAGCACATTAATTTTACAGATTTACCATTGTTTATGCCGGCACTTGCCAAAATGATGGGTGTTGGAGAAGTTGATTCGAAACAGTGTATTGAAAATGTGAATGAAATGGTATTAGCATTTTTTGACTATTATTTAAAAGACGCACTGGAATTAAATATATCAGCAGAGTATAATTAAATTTGAAAGCATATGTCAATAAATGAAACCTTAATATTTTTCTGAATAATGTATGGAAAATGAAAGTGTTATAAAACTTATATGATAAAAAGTGCTTGAATAATATGGAAGGCTGGTATTATAGATATGCGCGTTACATTGAAAAGAATTCAAGAAAAAGAGGCAGAACAAGTAATTATAGAATGCGTAGAAGTAACATCCCAGATAAAAGAAATCAGTGCTTATGTTCAATCCATAGGCACTGGTTTGTTGGGTTTTAGAGAAGGAAAACAAATGGAGCGTTTTCAATTAGAACAGGTATATTATTTTGAAGCACTGGATGATAGGTTATTTGCATATACCAAGAATGCTGTTTATGAAATGAAGCAAAAGCTATATGAAATTGAGGAGGCATATAAGGAATGTCATTTTGTAAGATGTTCCAAATCTGTAGTGTTGAATCTAATGTTGTTAGAGAGTATTAGTCCGGCATTAAACGGAAGGTTCTGGGCACTTATGAAGAATGGTGAAAAGCTTATGATTTCCAGACAGTATGCACCAAAGGTAAAGGCAATTATTATGGGAAGGAATGGTAATTAATATGAAAAATAGGCATATATTTACAGAATTCATTATTGTTTTTTGCGTTATAACTACAGCAATAATCATATTGGAAACAATATTAGGAACAGTGTATTTACCAAATGTTACTTTTGGATTTGAAGGATATATATC
The DNA here is from genome assembly GCA_964405075.1 of uncultured Lachnospiraceae bacterium. Lineage (GTDB taxonomy): Bacteria > Bacillota > Clostridia > Lachnospirales > Lachnospiraceae > CAYOMP01. The sequence continues at coordinate 24,316 of CAYOMP010000025.1, read as the reverse complement.
ACCAGTATTATTTGGTTTTTTGTCAGCGGTCATAACTTTTATTGGAAAGTCAAGTAGAGAATTGTCTGTAAAAGAAGTAATATTCAGAGAAGGAATTCAGCTTTTTCTTATTGAAGTAATGGTATTTGGGGTGAATTATTTAGCAGGAAATGTTTTTGCTAAGGAATTGAATATTGCTTTGGCAATATCTATTGCTTTGATATATGTGATTGTATATTTGATATTATGGTTAAATGATAGAAGAAGTGCTATGATTTTTAATGAAGAGTTGAAAAAGTATCAGAAAATGTATGGAGAGGGTAAGTAGACTAAAAATATAGTGAAAATCATTTTTGCGATTTTCACTATATCTCTAAGATATACTGATACTGGCTTATGTAATTTCATTAAGGTTGTGATTAATTTTTTTAGACCAAATTTTCTACTAACAAATTTTAGAGCTAATAAAATAAAACATATTAATGATATATATCCAAGAATTAATCCCATGTTGACCTCCTATAAACACTTATTTATTAACTTATTAATTTTTTTCCTACATTTTTTTGGCATTACATCTTTTTTTCCACCAGCCCATACACATTTTCCGGCATAAGTCATACCGGCTGTTTTGAAAAATTCCTTCATTGCTGCGATAGAATGACTACTCTGACCAAATATTTTGTCAAATGGCGACTGTGTTTGACAGGCAGTTAGTAAGATGTACTTTTGTTTTGAAGATAGTAGTGGTTTTGGAAAAGCTATAGTTTCTTCCATGACTACTCCTAATAATCTGTCAAACATATTTTTAACCATTGCAGGAACATTAGCCCAGTAAGTTGGTGCTGCAAGTATTACCAGGTCACATTCCTTTAATTTTTGTGCAAGGATATGTATGTCATCATTTGTAACGCATTTCTTTGTATCAAGACATTTTCTACAGCCAAGACAAAAACCTATATTCATTTTCTGCAAATCAACATAATCAACCTCAACCCCTTTATTTTTTGCTTCTTCTACAGCCAAATCTAACATTCTTGTTGTAGCACCATTAACGTGCTGACTTCCCTTTATTGCTAGAACTTTTTTACACATATTTTCACCTATGCCTTTATTGAATTATAAATTGTTTCAAAACCATTTTTTAGAAAATCTTTTTTACTGATTTTCATTTGACTTGTTATATACTCTTCTTTATTTGTTCCAATTATTATTAATCCTGACAACATTCCCCAAATACCAAATATTGTTGGAATTAAATCAATATCCTTTCTTATATCTCCTTTTTCAACACTTTTTTGGAAAAAATTAAGTAGTATGTTATTGATTTTTTCACCAATTAAAAATGTTTCCTTTTCCTCAGGAAGATATTCTGTAGTTTCAAAATCTATTCGTATAGTTTTTAATAATATTTCAAAATAGAAGGGAAATTCCTCATGATATTTTACCAGCGCGTTACAAATATTATCGTATGCTACTTTAGTTTCAGAAGAACTGTTTACAGCAATCTCAATGTAATCATAAAGCTTTTGCATACTGTCGAAAACCAGGATGCTGACTAACTCCTCTTTGTTTTTAAAATAGACATAAAGGGTAGCTTTGCTAAAACCAGATTCCTTTGCTATGTCATTCATTGTTACATTTTCTATTCCTCTTTCGGAAAAGAGTTTTTGTGCAACAGCGGTGATATTTTTTCTATGAACACTTTGCGGTTCCTTTTTTCTACGTGCCATATGCTTCTCCTTAATTGAACTGTGAGTTTAATTATTTAGATTAATTATACTCACGGTTTAATTAATTGTCAATACCATGTTATTTATTTTAGTATTTTAAGTTGTAAAATTGTGACTTGGGATAGAAAATAGTGACTTAAGGAATTTGTGGATTTCGTAAATATGTACCAAGAACAGTGATAAAATCACATATTAAAATAATATTTTAGGAAAACAATACAAAAAATAAAAAAGTAAAACATAGGTCATGAATTTGATATTTTTTATATGGATTTGATTTTATACTGAGGAGAAAAAAGGTATGATGTCATAGTAAAAGGTAAAATCTGTTTGGTTATATGAAAGGATGGATAATATGGAGAAAATTAAATTTATAGACAATGATGGAGTATTTAAAATTGAAAAACCTGAAAATTATAATTATTTATATTTTCCATTAGCTGGTGATAATGGTATAAAGAGTTCAATTACACCTAATGGTGGTGGAGATATTAAGATTAATCAGGATGCGTTTCTTTTAGAACCTGTCAGTTCCGAAAATCTCCATAATAATCGTTCGGGTAGAAATTTTTGGTGCGTGCTAGAAAACGAAGGATGTTGGTCGATTTTTGGAGCATCTGCTGAAGCTGAATTAAATAAATTCACAGCTTTGCAGGATGAGAGTGAATTAACTGGCGGATTTATGTGGCAGACCTTAAAACGTAAATCTAATAAATACAAATTAGAATCAAAGGTTACATCATTTGTACCATTAGATAATAATGTTGAATTAATGCATGTTGAAATTACTAATGTGGGGGAAGAGTCAAAAGAGATAACACCAATTGCAGCAATACCTATTTATGGAAAAAGTGCTGACAATATACGTGACCACAGACATGTAACTTCTTTGTTGAATCAAATAGAAACAACTCCAAACGGTGTAGTAGTAAAACCTACTATGTCATTTGATGAGCGTGGTCATAAGCAAAATAAACTAAGTTATTTTGTTCTGGGCATAACAGGGGATGGAAAAAATCCAGAAAGCTTTTATCCTATTGTTGATGAATTCATTGGAGAGGGTGGTACATTTACACATCCAAAAGCTGTTGTACAAGGCTTAAAAGGTGTAAAAGAAAATAGTAAATATTTTGGAAAGGATGCTATTGGTGGAATCTGTTTTGAAAAAGTAATTTTACAGCCAAAGGAAAAGTTTGATTGTGTAATTATTATGGGGATTACAGAAAAATCGGATTTTCAGTACCTTTTAAATACATATAGTACGAGAGAAGCAGTTGAAAAGTCACTTGAAGATTTGAAAAAATACTGGCAGGAAAAAGTAAATATCAGATTCTATACAGGTGATGATAAATTTGATAATTACATGAGATGGATTAACTTCCAGCCATTCTTAAGAAGAATATATGGTTGTTCATTTTTACCTCATCATGACTATGGTCGTGGTGGAAGAGGCTGGCGTGATTTATGGCAAGATTGCTTATCACTTTTAATTATGGATCCAGGCGATGTTAGAGAAATGATTCTTAACAACTATTGTGGTGTCAGAATCGATGGAACAAATGCTACTATAATCGGGGAAAAGCAGGGAGAATTTATTGCTGACAGAAATAGTATTCAGCGTGTATGGATGGATCATGGTGTATGGCCATTTTTAACAACTAAGCTTTACATAGATCAGACTGGTGATTTAGAGATTTTAATGGAAGAAGTCGGATACTTCAAGGATGGAATCGTTGAAAGAGGTCAGGCTGGTGATGAATTATATACTTTTGAATATGGTAATAAACAGAAAAATACAGATGATGAAGTTTATACAGGTACAGTTTTAGAACATTTATTATTACAGCATTTATGTGCATACTACGAAGTTGGAGAACACAACCATATCCGTTTAAGAGGAGCAGATTGGAACGATGCACTTGATATGGCAGATAAATATGGTGAAAGCGTAGCATTTTCTTGTGCTTATGCAGGTAACTTACAGGAAATAGCTGAATTACTTAAGAACTTAAGAGATAAGAAGGGCTATAAAAATATAGTAATTTTAGAAGAAATGAAAGAATTATTATATGATTTAAGTGAGTCCATTGAGGATAAGAGAAAAGTATTAGCTGACTACTTAAAAATGTGTAAGCATAATATAAGTGGTAAGAGAGTAGAAGTTTTAATTAATGATGTTATTTCTAATTTAGAAAATAAATCAAAATGGATTAAGGAACATATCCGAAATACTGAATGGATTAATGGAAATGATGAAGGATGGTTCAACAGCTACTATGATAATAGCAAAGAAAAGGTAGAAGGGTACTTCAAGCAAGGCGTTAGAATGATGCTTACTGGTCAGGTTTTTGCAATTATGAGCGAAACTGCTACGAAGGATCAGGTAAGTTATATTTGTAAGACAGCAGACAAGTACTTATATGATGAAAAAGTGGGCGGATACAGATTAAATACAAACTTTAATGAAATGAAGTTTGATTTAGGCAGAATGTTTGGATTTGCATATGGTGAAAAAGAAAACGGTGCTGTATTCTCACATATGACCGTAATGTATGCAAATGCATTATATAAGAGAGGTTTTATCAGAGAAGGTTATAAGGCATTGCAGACTCTGGCAGATACAGCTATGGATTTTGAAACTAGTAAGATTTATCCGGGTATTCCAGAATACTTCAATGGTGAAGGTAGAGGAATGTATCATTACTTAACTGGTGCTGCAAGCTGGCATATGCTTACTATGGTTACTGAAGTTTATGGTGTTTGTGGTAAGGCAGGAGATTTGTTAATTAAACCTCAGCTTGTAAGTCAGCAGTTTGATGAAGAAGGAAAAGCATCAATTAAAATCGAATTTGCCGGTAAGAAATTAGAGGTAGTATACATTAACAGCAAAAAGATGGATTACTGTGATTATAAGATAACAAATGTTGAATTTACAGGTAAGGAATTACCATTAGAAAATGAAAAATGGATTGTAATAGATAGAAAAGAAATCGAAGCAATCAATAAGGAAAATAATGTTATTAAAGTTACATTAGGTTAGTTAGGGAGCAGAGAAACGATGAAAAAGAGAAAACTAGATTTGGAAAAATATGCAAAGCTGGCACGTCAGGTAGGGGCAGAGTCTTGCGTATTATTAAAAAATGATGGGAACACTCTTCCTTTAAATAAGGGGGGACGTGTTGCAGTATTTGGAAGATGTGCTGATTATTACTACAAGAGCGGTTTAGGTTCAGGTGGTTTGGTAAACACAAGATATGTTGTAGGCATTCTTGATGCTTTAAAGGAGAATGCTGATATTATTCTTAACGAAAAGCTTATGGATGTTTATGACAAGTGGAGCTTGGAAAATCCAATAGATGAAGGTCATGGCTGGGGAACAGTGCCTTGGTCTCAAGCAGAAATGCCAATAGATGAAAAGGTTATTGATGTAGCAAAAGAGTCGGATGTAGCATTAATTATTATTGGTAGAACAGCAGGAGAGGACCAGGATAATAAGGCAAGCGAGGGAAGTTATTTACTTACCCAGGCAGAAGAAAATATGATTTCCTCAGTTTGTAAGGCTTTTGAAAAGACAGTTGTTATATTAAACGTTGGAAATATCATTGATATGAAATGGGTTAAGAAGTATAATCCATCGGCTGTATTATATGCTTGGCAGGGTGGACAGGAAGGAGGTAACGCAGTTGTTGATGTTTTAACAGGAGTTGTTAATCCTTGTGGAAAATTAACTGATACAATAGCTTATGATATCAGTGATTATCCTAGTACAAAGAATTTTGGAGATTTAGTAAAGAATTACTATCAGGAAGACATTTTTGTTGGATATAGATATTTTGAGACCTTTGCAAAAGATAAAGTGTTATATCCATTTGGCTATGGGATGTCATATACACAGTTTGAAACATCAGCTGAATTAACAGAAATAACTGATAACAACTTAATTGTTAAAGCAGAAGTTAAAAATATTGGCATGGTTTCAGGAAAAGAGGTTGTTCAAGTTTATGTAAAAGCTCCTCAGGGTGAATTGGGCAAACCAGCCCGCGTTCTTATTGGTTTTACAAAAACAAAAGAGTTACAGCCTGATGAGAAACAAGAATTAGAAATAGTGTGTTCAAAAGAAAGTTATGCTTCTTTTGATGATAGTGGAATAACTGGACATAAGAATAGCTTTCTATTAGAATGTGGAGAATATGAAATATATGTGGGAAACGATGTTAGAAGTGCCACAGTTTGTGGAAAATATCATCAGAATCTGCAGGTTATAGAAGAATTAGAAGAAGCATGTGCTCCGATTGAGAATTTTAACAGATTTAAGGCTGTTTTAAAGGAAGACAATGTATACGCGTTAGAAGAAGAGCCAGTACCATTAAGAACTGTTAATATAAAGGAGAGAATTGAAAATTTACGTGGTGACGAAATAGAGTACATAGGTAGTAAAGGAATTCTTTTGAAAGATGTTGTTGAGAAAAAAGCAACTTTAGAGGAATTTGTTACACAGTTATCAGATGAGGACTTAATAGGAATTTTTCATGGTGAAGGAATGTGTAGTCCAAAGGTTACACCTGGTACAGCAGGGGCTTTTGGCGGAGTTACCAAAGAATTACATAATTTTGGAATACCTGTTGCCTGTTGTGCAGATGGTCCATCAGGAATAAGAATGGATTGCGGCACAGAAGCTTTTTCGTTACCAAATGGAACGGCTATTGGTTGTACATTTAATTTGGAATTAGTTGAAGCATTGTTTAATATGCTGGGTATTGAATTAAGGAAGAATAAAATAGACACAATACTAGGACCGGGGATTAATATACATAGAAATCCACTAAATGGAAGAAATTTCGAATATGTTTCAGAAGATCCTTTATTGACAGGTAAAATGTGTGTGGCACAGCTTAAGGGAATGGGTAAGAGTGGTGTGACAGGTACAATTAAACATTTCTGTGGAAACAATCAGGAACAGGAAAGATGTTTTGTGGAAACTGTAGTGTCACAGCGAGCATTAAGAGAAATATATTTAAAAGTATTTGAAATAGCTGTAAAAGAAGGAAATGCCAAATCCGTAATGACCTCATACGGTCCGGTAAATGGAATATGGACAGCTGGAAATTATGACTTATGTACAATAATTCTTAGGGAACAGTGGAATTATAAGGGGATTGTAATGACTGATTGGTGGGGCGCTGCCAATTGGGAAGGTGGAGAATCAGACAAAACAAACAGAGCACCAATGGTTATTGCTCAAAATGATATATATATGTGCTGTTCTGATGCGAAAGAAGAAATTAATAACGATAATGTAAAAGAAATGTTGGATAAAGGTATTGTTAAAAGATATGATTTGCAGCGTAATGCTAAGAACATTTTAACATTCATTATGGAATCACCTGCCATGTTAAGAAAAATGGGATTAGAAGAGGAATTCGAAGAGGAAGTAAGAGAAGATGAAGTAAAAGCACAGTCTATTGAATTCTTTACATTAGATGATTCAAATTATATAGAAATTACAGAAAAAGATTTTGATTTTGATATTTCAGAAATAGTTTTTGGATTAATAGTACATGCAGATGGAGAGTATGAAATAAAAGTAGAAGCTGCTTCCGAGTTAGGAGTATTAGCACAACTGCCTATATCTGTATATATGGATAATATTTTTAGAGAAATGATTCAATTCCAAGGAATGGAAGGTGGCAGTTGTACAAAGGGTTGCCGTTTAGGTTATATGATAGGTGTCAATCATTATGTTAAGATTAAGAAAAACGTAAGAGGGTTAGATATCAAGAAAATCATAATTAATAAAAAAGCCGATTAGTTAAAATTTTGCACATAGTTTATTGGAAAAAATAGCGAAAACATTTGGTCTTTGATATTCTAAAAAAAGCCGTTCGTTGTAGGATTTACAAGGAACGACTTTTTAGTTACCAGGAATCTCTATAGTGATTATCCCTATATTTTTTCGGGGTAATACCAACAAATTTTTCAAAAACCTGTATAAAGTGACTTTGAGAAGAAAAAGATAAATAGTTTGCTATTTCAACCATAGAAAAATTGGAATATTTTAAAAGGTTTTGAGCTTTATCAATTTTTTTCTCACGGATATAATCACTAATGGAAATACCAAGTTCTTTTTTGAAAAGTCTTGATAAGTAACTAGAAGATAGCTGGGTATATTCAGCCAAATCTTCAATGGTTATTCTGTTGTGAATATTGTTATATATGTATTCGATGCACATAGTTACAGATTTTGATATTACACTTTGTTTTTTGATTAACAGCATTTTACCAGTGAAATCCAAAACCATAGTTTCATGTAGACTAGCGATTTCTTCTTTGGTTTTTAAACCATCCATCTTTAATATGTAGAAGTCACTTAATCTATAAGCCTGCTCAAGCTCCATACCTGCTTCAACGCAATATCTGGTAACCATGGCTACAGTAACAACAAAATGATATTTTAGATTGGTTAAAGAATTTTGCGATAAAATTCCCATTCCAGCCGGATTGGTAAAATCGCCATCAGCTAAATTTTTTCTGACAAAATCCATATCTCCCGAACTTACTGCATTATAAAAGGAATATTCAATTTCAAAAGCTCTATGTGGAACTTGTTCCTCACTCATTTTTAGTTCTTTCAAATACCATTCTTGTTGAAGACTCATTTTATTTTCTCCTTAATTGATTTAAGTTATTATGACATGAATTTGATATTTTTTCAATCAATTTTATATAAATGGAATATTAGGATAGATATAATGTGTACATACAATAACAAAAACCAATGTAATAAATTACTGGGAGGTAATGAAATGAAAAAGAAATTATTTGCAACGTTATTATCAGTAACGATGACTGCCGGTTTATTATCTGGCTGTGGTAGTTCTAACTCTGTAAATGATGCAAGTGCTGAAACTACTGCTAATGCAACAGAAAATGTAAGTAGTCAGTCAGAGCAGGGAAAAGTAGTGAATGTATATTGCTGGAATGATGAATTTAAGCAACGTTATGATGCATATGCTTCCGATTTGGCTCAAACTCATGGTGTTGATGTGAACTTTGTTGTAGTTGCCAACGAAAATAATGCTTATCAGAATAATTTAGATATTGCATTACAAAATCAGGAATCAGCAAGTGCAGATGAAAAAGTTGATATTTTCTTAATAGAGGCTGATTATGCAAGCAAATATATTAAGTCACCATATGCACTGGATGTTGTGGCAGAGGTTGGATTAACAGATGAAGATTTGGCTGACCAATATCAATATACAAGAGATATCGTTTCTGTTGATGGAGTTCAGAAGGGAACTACTTGGCAGGCAACACCAGGATTATTCGCATATAGACGTTCAATTGCAAAAGAAGTTTTGGGAACGGATGATCCCCAAAAAGTACAGGAAGCATTAAGCGATTGGGATAAGTTTGATGAAACAGCAGCAAAGATGAAAGAGGCTGGATACTACATGGTATCAGGATATGATGATTCATTCAGAGCATTCTCTAACAACATGTCAGCTCCTTGGGTTGATGGTACAAGCATCAGATTAGATGAGAACATTCAGAAATGGATTGAACAGACTAAAGAGTACACAGATAAAGGATACAACAATAAAACAACTCTTTGGGCACCGGAATGGAGTGCAGACCAAGGACCAGACGGAAAAGTATTTGGATTTTTCTATTCAACATGGGGAATCAATTTTACATTATTAGGTAACTCTTTAGGTGATGCCAATGCACCAAAAGAAGTAGGTAATGGTATTTATGGAGATTATGCTGTATGTGAAGGTCCAGAAGCATATTACTGGGGTGGAACATGGATTTGTGCAGCTAAAGGAACAGATAATATCCCATTTATAAAGGATTTAATGTACAGATTAACTTGCGATGCAGAAACAATGAAGCAAATTACATTAGATACACAAGATTATACTAATAATGAAGGGGCTATGGAAGAAATCGCTAACAGTGATTACAAATCAGATTTCTTAGGTGGACAGAATCATATTGCATTATTTTCAGAATCAGCAAAGAAAATTGATATGAGCAATATTAGTGATTATGATTTAGGTTTAAATGAAACTATTCAGCAGACAATGCATGAATATTTTGAAGGAAATGTTGATTATGAAACAGCTTTGGATAACTTCTATACAGCTGTCATAGAAAAATATCCTGAATTAACAAGATAGGAAAATGGGGGATTTCTAATACTAGTCTTTAAATGTTTCATCCTTTTATCAAAAAATAAATTAGAAATCTCCCATATTTAGAAGATATATAGAGGAGACGAACTATGAGAACTTCGAAAGAAAAAAAGGGAAAAACTATTAGTTACTCAAGATGGGGGTATTTTTTCGTACTACCATTCTTATGTGTATATGCAATATTCTCGTTTGTACCTATGATATCAACATTTTATTATAGTTTTTTTGAAAATTATATGTCTGGCTTAAATATGATTGGACCAAAGTTCGTAGGGTTGGATAATTTTGCAAAGTTATTTTTAGAAGCGGATTTATTAAAATATTTTGAAAATACAATTATCATGTGGATTTTGGGGTTTGTTCCTCAGATTGTTGTATCGTTATTATTAGCTGCCTGGTTTACTAATAATAGATTAAAATTGAAAGCATCAGGTTTTTTTAAAACTGTTATATATATGCCTAATTTAATTATGGCGTCAGCCTTTTCAATGTTGTTTTTTACTTTATTCTCAAATAATGGTCCGGTAAATATGCTATTAATTGAGAGCGGAGTTATTGATGAATCAATTCATTTTATGTCATCAACAGCTGGAGCAAGAGGATTAATCGCAATGATGAATTTCCTAATGTGGTTTGGTAATACAACTATTTTATTAATGGCTGGAATGATGGGAATTGACCCTTCACTATTCGAAGCTGCAGAAGTGGATGGAGCTTCATCGATGGATGTATTTAGAAAAATTACAATGCCATTACTAAAGCCTATTTTAGCATATGTAATGATTACATCATTAATAGGTGGATTACAGATGTTTGATTTACCACAGATTTTAACAAATGGTAAAGGTGGTCCTGACCGTACGACTATGACACTTATTATGTATTTAAATAATCATTTATATAGTAAGAATTATGGTATGGCAGGTGCCCTTTCATTAATTATCTTTGTTGTAACTGGAGCATTGAGTATTATAGTGTTCAAAATGTTAACAAGTCAGAGAGAAGAGAGGTAGAAGTAATGGATATTGAATCAAAGAGAAACAAAAAGTTTATAGATACAAGAAAAACGTATAGATATTTTGTGCTGATTATTTTGACAATAGTGTGCTTATTTCCTTTTTATTTGTTATTCGTAAATTCTACAAGAGCGCATGTAGACATTCAGAGAGGATTTTCAATACTCCCTGGAAAATCATTTTTACAAAATATATCAAGTGTATTAAACAATGAAACAATTTTGATTGGCAGAGGTATTATTAACAGTACAATAGTTTCTACCTTTTCTGTTGGCTTGTCAGTATATTTTTCAGTAATGACAGCTTATGGATTACATATTTATGATTTTAAAATGAGAAAGGCAATTTTTAATTTTGTTTTGTTAATAATGACAATTCCTACACAGGTTAGTGCATTGGGATTTGTTAAGATGATAACTGCAATGAAATTAAAGGATAGTTTTATCCCACTGATTATCCCGGCTATTGTTGCACCAGCGTGTATATTTTTTATGAAACAATATATGGAGAGTTCATTGCCTACAGAAATTGTAGAAGCGGCAAGAATCGATGGTTCAGGAGAAGTATATACATTTAATAGAATTATTATTCCGATTATGAAACCTGCATTGGCGGTTCAGGCAATATTTGGATTTGTATCTAGTTGGAATAATTATTTTACACCATCATTGGTTTTAACCAAGGCAGAAATGAAGACATTACCTTTATGGATTGCATATCTTCGTAGTGCCGATTTTACCAAATTTGATATGGGTCAATTATATATGATGATAGCAGTATCAATTTTCCCTGTCATTATTGTCTATCTGTTTTTATCTAAGTTTATTGTACAAGGTGTGACATTAGGTAGTGTAAAAGGATAAATAAAGGGATTGCGTGACTTTAATAGAAAGTAGGTAGAACTTAAAATAAGTGTATTACACTATATAACTTAGGTATACTGGTTATGGAGTGTAAAATGTTAGTTACAAAAGTTCATTAATAGAATATGATAAAGTTTAAATAGTCTGTTTGTTTAAATACAAATGGACTATTTTTGTGTACAAAAATATCTTGATATAAAAAGCTAATGATGAAAAAAAGCAAAGGTAGTATAATGGAATAAATTATTTCAATGAAATAGGGTGGAGATACTTATGCAAAACAACAAATGCCAAGAAGAATACAGGCGTAGAATTAATAAGGTACAAGATTATATAGAGAATCATTTAGAAGAACCAATTTCTATAGAGGTTTTGGCTGATGTTGCGGGGTTTTCAAAATATCATTTTAGTAGAGTTTTTCAAGGAATACTTGGAGAAACACTGTCACATTATGTAAACCGAATCCGTATTGAGACAGCAGTATTTTTATTAGCTCATAGAGGGGATAAAAATATGACAGACATAGCGTATGAATTGGGTTTTACCGATTCAGCAATTTTCTCCAGAGCATTTAAGAATTATTACGGAGTAAGTCCTAGAGAGTTTCGACAGGAATATAGCAAGAATTGCAAAGAATCTTTTTTGTTGTCTGAGTACAATAAGAAGGCAGCAAAGAAAGAAGAGGTCAATGGAGAACATACACATAACATGTTTCCTGTTAAGGGTGAAATAACCATAGAAACACTAGAAGAGAAACAAATGGTATATGTACGCCATATTGGCACCTATGAAACATTAGCATTAGAATATTCCAAGCTGGTTCAACAATTATTTTCATCTGCCGGTAAGCAGAACCTTTTGGTTGATGGAGAAAACTGGGTATTGGCGATTTACCATGATAATCCTGAATTTTGTGAGGAAAATCAATTCAGAACCAGTATTTGTCTGACTGTGCCCAACAATCTGCCAATAGTAGATGACGGAGTTTTGGGAGAAATGAAGTTAGAAGGCGGATTATATGCCGTTGGACATTTTACTATTACACAGGAGCAATATGGTGATGCCTGGAATTATATGTATAGGGAGTGGCTAACTTGTAGTGGGTACGTGCCTAAGAATTCCTATCCTTTTGAAGTATATCGAAAGGTGCCTATGAAACCGGGAGAGTATATCCATCAGGTTGATATTTATGTACCAATTGAGCCTATTTCTTACTAATATGCTGCGAGTATTAATAACTAGCGAAATAGTGAGGGCAAAAATATGATTTACATAAGTTACAAAGATAAAGCGTAGCTTTGTAAGCATTGGGAGAGCCTCATATGAACGCTGGAATTAGTGAGGTAAGCATATGGAACACATTAGAATCAGCAAAGCACATGTACATAATTTGAAAAACATTAATCTATCAATTCCTAAGGGCAAGTTTATAGCGATTACAGGTATAAGCGGCTCTGGAAAATCAAGTCTGGCATTTGACATTATTTTTGAAGAAGGAAAGAACCAATATTTACGTTCTATTGGAATCTTAAGTGGCTTTGATGACGATAGTCGTTTTGAAAAAATAGAAGGTATTGGTCCGACTGTGGCAGTACATCAAAATACGGTTAGACAGAATAATCCACGTTCTACAGTAGGTAGCAAAACAGGAATATTAAACCAGCTGGCGTTAATCTTTTCGGCAGATGGAATAATGTCAAATGAATATAAGGAGCGTTTAACTCCAGGTCATTTCTTATACACAACAGCAGAAGGCATGTGTGTTAACTGTCAGGGAAGAGGATTCCTATATGATGTTAATCTAGAACAATTAATTCCAAATAGAAATATGACACTTTTAGAAGTGTATGAAAAATTAAAGGTAACGAAAGGTTTTTTGAATATACTTAAGAAAAAATATGGTAGCTATTTTGAGATTCCATTCTGGGAGATTGATGAAGATGTTCGTGAAGAAATAGTGTATGGAACATATGATAATGGTAAGCAAAGCTATTGTATTGAACGAATTTTTAAGAATGCTCTTGAAAAAGGTGAGGATGTAGAAAACCTTTACGAAAGGAAAATATGTGAAGAATGTCAAGGTGAGCGAGTAACAGACGAAGCCAGAGAAGTATTATTACAAGGAGCAAATATTGGCAGGTTAGGTCAGATGACATTAAGCAATTTGAAGCATTTTCTGGAAGATATTAAAGAAGAGGAGCTTTCTCAGTTTAGCAGGAATCAATTGAAGAATATTAATGAACAATTAGAACAGTTAATTAACTTTCGTTTAGGACATTTATCATTATATAGAGAAATGTCTACATTAAGTGGTGGAGAATTACAACGATTATTTCTCTATTCGCATTTAGAGTCTGGATTGGATTCGTTGATTTATGTATTTGATGAACCTATGGCAGGATTGCACCCATCAGAAAAGCAAAGTATTATTGATGCAATAAAGAGATTAAGGGATATTGGAAATACTGTAATAGTGGTTGAACATGATAGGGAAGTGATTTCTCAATCTGATTATGTAATAGAAATAGGTCCAAAAGCCGGAATAGATGGCGGGAATGTGGTGTACCAAGGAAATGCACAGGACTATAAAAAGGCTGATACGTTGTTAAGCGGATATATTTATGATAAGTACACTATGTTAGATTATAAGACGAATGAATTTAAGTATAATGCCCGTGACTTTATTTCTTTGGAACATGCGAACTGCAATTATTTAAGGGACTTAAGTGTCAATATACCTCTTAATGCTTTGGTAGGCGTTGTTGGTTTATCTGGAAGTGGTAAGAGTTCGCTGATAGAAGATACTTTGTTGAAAAGACTGTATACATCTAAGAAATACGGAACATCTAAGGGGTTATTTGGAGAAGAGAAAATTAGTGGATTTGTAAAAATATCTCAAGAACCAATAGGCAGGAATGCCAGCTCAACACCGGCATCGTATATTGGGGTGTGGGATAAGATACGAGAACTATTTGCTAACGAACCATTGGCGATAAGAATGGGAATGTCACCGGGGCATTTTTCCTTCCACTCTAAAGGAGCGTGTGAAAAGTGTGGGGGCAGTGGGTATGAGAAGATTTTTTTAACCTCAAACTTTTCTGTTAACAAGATATGTCCTGAATGTGGTGGCAAAAGATACAATAATGATAGTTTGTCAGTTGAGTATAAAGGTAAAACAATTAAACAGGTTCTGGAGATGAGCATTAGTGAAGCAATAGACTTTTTCTCAGAACACAAGAATATAGTAAAGCCTTTGGCAACCCTAGAGAAGATGGGAATGGGATACATTACTTTGGGACAGCCTACTTCTTCTTTAAGTGGTGGTGAGGCTCAAAGAGTTAAGCTTGCAAAAGAATTAGGGAAACAAAATAGAGGAAATATTCTCTATGTGCTGGATGAACCGACTACGGGTCTTAGTATGTATGATACAGAATTATTGATTAAGCTATTGGAACAGCTGGTAAAGGGAGGTAATTCTGTAATAGTAATTGAACATAATATACAGGTACTTAATAGATGTGATTATCTTATAGAACTTGGACCAGAAGGTGGCGATAAGGGAGGTTTTATAACAGCCAAGGGAACACCGAAAGAATTGAAAGCTAATTCGTCTTCTATAACAGGGAGGTATCTATAAATGAATTTGAAAACAAAGATGGAGAAAACAATTAATGCAAGTTATAAGAATATAGGTGGAATGGTGGTCAGCAAAAGTGGTGAAGTTGTATATGAAAAATACAATAATAGTGAAAGAGACACAACTTTTCATATTTTCTCAGTAACTAAGAGCATAATATCTATACTGATAGGGATAGCTATTGATAAAGGGTATATTGAGAATATTAATCAAAGAGTAGTAGACTTTTTCCCGGAATATTTTGAAAAGCAAGGTATTAATATATCAGATGCAAATAAAAGCATATTAGACCATATAACTATAAAAAATATGCTGACAATGACTGTACCATATAAACAAAGGGAAGAGAACTATAGAGAATACTTTTCAAGTCAGGATTGGGTAAAGAGTACACTTGATTTAATAGGTGGAAAAGGTAAGGTTGGAGAGTTTAGATATGCACCTGTAATTGGAACAGATATTTTATCAGGAATATTAGTAAAGGCAACAGGGCAGTCAGTGTTGAAATTTGCCACAGAGAATTTGTTTGAGCCATTGGGAATAAAGGTAGAGAACAACATTACATTTTCCAATGAAAAAGAGCAGTTGGAATTTTATAAAAGTAAGGATGT
>CAYOMP010000025.1:0-8269 GCA_964405075.1 uncultured Lachnospiraceae bacterium | reverse complement strand
CATCACCTACAGGAGTTAATACCGCAGGATGGGGACTTAATCTAACAGCAAGGGATATGGCAAAGATTGGTGAACTATGTTTGTGTAAGGGCGTATATAATGGGCAGCAGATTGTGTCCAGGGGGTGGATAGAACAAAGTACAAGGGAACATATTGAGTGTAAACAGTATGGTATGAGCTATGGATATTTATGGTGGATTATAGAAAAGGACGAAGGCAGTTTTGCAGCTCTTGGGGATGGAGGAAATGTTATATATGTTAATCCTAAAAAGGAATTGGTAATATCAATAGCGTCTACCTTTGAACCGAAGGCTAAGGATAGGATTAAGCTAATAAAAGATTATATTGAGCCTGTGTTCATATAAGATTTTTAGCTACAATAACTTATGAAATTTTCAAAGGCTGTTGAATATAGGTTAGAAAGAAAATGCATTTGATTCGGTAGTGCTTATTAAAGTCATTGTGTTATAATATTTTACAAATAGGTATTGGGGGTTGAAATATGGTAGTAAAGAACTCGAAAAAATTATTGTTAAGCTTAGTATTATCCATAACATTATTACTTGGGGCATGTTCTGGTAATGATACGGTAAACAATAATAGTGCGGCAATAGAGCATGAAAATATAGAAGAAAGAAATCTAGCAGAAAATGAAGTAACTACCTACGATGGAAATGAAGCATCTAGCTATGCTGAAAATGAAGAAGAGAGAGTTATATCAGAAGATGAAGCAACTAGTTACGATGTGAATGTAGAAGATGAGTATAATGTAGAAGTTAGTAATAAAGGGAATGAAGTATTACCCCTTAATTTAACTGATATACCAGAATTTGATGGTACACCTTATGTTGAGATAAATAACAATATTCCTGTCTTTTCTGATGAAGATAAGAAATCTACTACAGCATTTGAAAATTATAGTGAGTTTGATAACCTTGGGCGCTGTGGACAGGCATATGCTAATGTATGTCTTGAATTAATGCCGACTGAGGAAAGAGGCGAAATAGGTAGTATTAAGCCTTCTGGATGGCACACTGTTAAGTATAATGATATTATTGATGGTAATTATCTATACAACAGATGTCATTTAATAGGGTATCAGCTGGCAGGAGAAAATGCCAATGAAAGGAATCTGATTACAGGTACCAGATATCTTAATGTTACAGGGATGTTGCCATTTGAAAATATGGTGGATGATTATGTAGAAGCTACTAATAATCATGTTTTATATAGAGTGACACCTGTTTTTGAAGGAGATAATCTGGTAGCATCCGGTGTGCAGATGGAAGCCTGGTCTGTGGAAGATGAAGGAAAGGGGATTTGCTTTAATGTTTATTGCTATAATGTGCAACCGGGTATAGATATTAATTATGCTAATGGAGAGAGTCAGGAAACTGAGAGTGTTGCGGCGGTTAGTAATACAAATACTAATGGCGATAATGAAAATAACAATAAGGAAAGTAGTGACTCAGCAGTAGTTGCCACATTTTCGAATAATGGTACAGATACTGCATCTAGTGGAACAGAGTATATTTTAAATACTAATACTAAGAAGTTTCACTATCCAAATTGTAAAAGTGTAAAGCAAATGAGCGACAAGAATAAAGCTACACATATAGGGACTCGAGATGAGGTTATCTCTATGGGGTATGAGCCTTGTGGAAATTGTAATCCTTAGTGGGTGTAATATAAAAAAGAATAAGTATAGAAAAAACTCCTTTTAGCTGCAAATAGTAAAAAGGAGTTTTTCGTATTATTTGTGATGATAAAGAAAAAACTTTTTCCATTTAAGGATTATTTAATAATTGCAATGTTATACTTTCGTTAAGCTTAAGGTAGGTTGAAAACCTATTAAATGAATACCGGTAAAAATAAGAAAATTTTAGAAATAAGAAAATAGGAGTGAAAAAATGTTTTTTAGAATATTAAAGAATGATTTAAGACGAAAAAAAACAATGAATGTCATATTATTTTTGTTTGTAATTTTGGCAACTATGTTTATGGCAAGTAGTATTAACAATTTGTTGGCGATAACAGGAGCTGTGGAGCACTTTATAGACATTTCAAAGGTTCCGGATTATTTTACCTTAGCGGTAACTCAAGGAGAAACAGATGAAATACAGGAATATATAGAAAAAAGTGAATACGCAAAAGAAACAGAAGTAATTGATACCTTCAATGTAAATGATGATAATTTGGAAATAGTTAAATCTGATTCAACTAAAAAAAAGTATGAAAAAACTGCTAATATGTCAATACAAGCAAAATCAGATAACTTTATGAAGGTATTTGATTCAGAGGGTAATTTGTTGGAACTTAAAAGTGGCGAGGTGGCATTTCCTAAATTAGAGGCTGAAGCAAATGAGTTAAAGGTTGGTGATATAGTAAGGGTTACAGTTGGTGAGGTTACTCAGAAATTCAAAATAGTAACCTTAACAAAAGACGTTGTTTTTGGTAGTGCAATGATGAGCTACAAACGTATGATTATTTCAGAAGAAGATTTTAAAAAGTTTGAAAATCAAGAAGACTTACATTATGTCAAATTCTACTGCGTTGATTATTTGGACGAAGAGAAGTTTCAAGAGGATTGGAAACAACAGAATTTCAATGTAATTTCAAACGTAACAAAGGATATGATTCCATTGTGCTTCATGGTGGATATGCTTATTGCAGTAACGTTAATGATAGTTAGTATTTGTTTGATTTTAATAGCCTTTCTGGTACTTAGATTCACAATAGTGTTTACATTACAGGAAGAATATAAAGAGATAGGAATTATGAAAGCTATTGGACTAAAAGATGCAGGTATTAAGAGTGTATATATGATTAAATACTTTGGAATTGCAGTAGTAGGAGCTATAGTTGGATTTATTTTAAGCTTTCCATTTGGAGATTTATTATTAGAACAGGCAATTGTAAATATCGTTATTGAAAGTGCAGACCAGAATTTCTTAGTAAATGTAATAGCAGCCATTGCAATAGTAGGTCTTGTGTCATTATTCTGTTATACAAGTACAAATAAATTAAAGAAGTTCACTGCCATTGACGCTATAAGGAGTGGTTCTAATGGGGAAAGATATAAGTCACATACAAAAATGAAATTGTGGAAGTCAAAAATAATGAGTACCACGTTTTTTATGGCAGTAAATGATATTTTAAGCAGCTTTAGAAAATTCATAATTCTTGGAATTACGTTTTGCATAGGAACATTACTTATTCTTTTACCATTAAGTATTGCCACTACTTTAAAAAGCGAAGAAATTGTAAAGACATTTAATTTGTCTCCTAGTGATGTATATATAGATAATGATAGAGTGGATTTGTATATGGCAGAGACAGATTATGATTTAATTAAGTCGGATATTAAATATATGGAAGATACATTAGAAGCAGAGGGCTTAAAGGGCCAGGTTGGAATGGAAATAGACTTTATGATTCCATGCTATGCGGATAATCCAGATAAGATGTATTCATATTTAACAATGCAGGCGATAGGTGATATGGAAAAGGAATATGTATTGTTAGAAGGGAAAGCCCCTGAACTAACTAATGAAATTATAATTACAGATAAGACTGCCAAAGAAATGGGTGTAGGTATTGGTGATACACTTCATTTCCAAATGGGGAATGAAGAAAAGGAATTTATTATATGTGGAAAGTATCAGTCTATGGTGAATCTTGGATATGGATTCAGAGTTAGTAAAGATGTGGAAATAGAATATGACTTTTTGGCAGGTGTATTTGCTACACAGATTGAATTAGAGGATATGGAAAAAGAGGAAGCACTTGATGTCCTTAAAGAGGTATTCCCGGACTATAAGGTAAAAACAGCACAAGAGTTTATAAAAGATTTGATAGGTGGAATTACTGATCAGTTGGATACAATAATGATATTTATAGTTGGTGTTGTTTTAGTAATTAATAGTTTAATAACAATTCTTATGATGAAAACTTTTATGACAAAAGAACGTTCAGATATTGCTTTATTAAAGAGTATAGGATTTAAAAATAGCAGTGTAAGAAAATGGCAAATTCAAAGAATTCTTATGATGCTTGTTAGTTCGATAATCTTAGGAACGTTATTATCCAAACCCCTATCATCTCTAATTGTTAAACCAATATTTGGAATAATGGGGGCTAATCAGATGGAATTGATTTCTAATCCATTAGAAACATATGTAATTTATCCACTCATAATATTTGGAGCAACTGCATTGTCAGCTGTTATTTGTTCAATGGGTGTTAATTCAGTAGATGTAAAAGAAGTAAATAATATGGAATAAGAGAGGTAATTAAAATGAGTTCATTAGTAGTTAAAGATTTATGTAAAACATATATTATAAATAAAAGACAGAATAACGTATTAAGAAATGTTAATTTAACAATTGAAGATGTAGAAATGGTTGCGATTATGGGACCTAGTGGTTCTGGTAAATCAACACTTTTATATGCAGTTAGTGGAATGGACAGACCAACGGCCGGAACAGTTAATTTCTTTGGAAGAGATATTAGCGAGTTAAATGCATCACAAATGAGTGATGTTAGATTAGATGAAATGGGATTTATATTTCAGCAAATGTATATGCTCAAAAATTTGAGTATTTATGATAATATAATATTACCAGCATATCAGTCTAAAAAAGGAAAAGGTAAGCGTGGAGAAATTAATGCCAGAGCTAAGGAATTAATGAATAAACTTGACATTAGCGAAATCGCAGAAAATGACATTAATGAAGTATCAGGCGGACAGTTACAAAGAGCATGTATTTGTAGAAGTCTAATCAATAATCCTAAAATGATATTTGCTGATGAACCTACAGGAGCATTAAATCAACAGAATTCCCGTGAAGTTATGAAAGAATTAAATAGAATTAATGCTGAGGGTACAACAATAATGCTGGTTACACATGATATGAAGGTTGCTGCAAAAAGCGACAGAGTGTTGTATATTGAAGATGGAAATATCAAGGGTGAGTATACTTTTGGTAAGTTCAAATCAAGTGAAGAAACTAAGGAACGTGAGAGAAAGCTCTCTAATTGGCTTATGGAAATGGGTTGGTAAAATGTTTGATATTCTTTTAGTAGAGGACCATACTGAATTAAATGAATTAATGTGTGCTTTTTTAGGAAAATCAGGATTTAGTGTTAAAGGGGTTTTTTCGGGAGAAGAAGCAATTGCTTTTCTTGAAAACGAGAAGGTGAAATTAGCTATTTTGGACGTAATGTTACCGGGGATAGATGGATATTCGGTATGTTCAACTATTAGAGAGAATAGTGGTATGCCAATAATATTTTTAAGTGCAAGAGTTGATAAAGAAGATAAAATGAATGGTTTTGTTAATGGAGCAGATGATTATGTGGAAAAACCAGTAGATATGGATATTTTGTGTGCAAAAGTCACTGCTCTTATGCGTAGAAACTATGATTTGAAACAAAAGAATGCCATAATTTCGTCGGGAGCAATCTCCATTGATAAAGAATCAAAGCAGGTTTTCTTAGATAAAAAGGAACTAGATCTTACAATAAAAGAATATGAACTGTTATTGTTATTTGTTGAAAATCCAGGGAAAACATTAAATAAGGATTTCATATTTAATAAAATCTGGGGAATGGACAGTTTTAGTGAAAACCAGACTCTGACGGTTCATATTAAGATGCTTAGAGACAAAATAGAAGCTGAATCTAAGAATCCTAAACGAATTCAGACAGTATGGGGAGTAGGATACAAATATGAAGAAATTTAACTGGCTGTTGGTTATAAATATGGTGATGTACATATTTCTTGCAACGGTGACATTTTTTAAACTGCAGGGAATGCCGGAAAAGCAGAATATGTATTACAAGATTGAAATCAATGAAATAATGGCTGATATTGAAAATGCTGATGATATAGATAAAGGGATAGAAACAATAGATTTATCCCTTTATAGTTATGTAAAAAGGATAGAATATTTACCATTTGCTGACGATAACTTTGATGAGAGTGTTGATTTTTTTAGTAATCAAAATAGTCTGAATTCTACAATTAAACCTATTACCAAAGATAATAAAATACAAGGGTACGTTCGTTTTGATTATAGTAATAGTATAAAAATTATTGATGAAATAGTTGTAGTAGAAGTAATAATTCTAATAATGTTTACTTTTGTGTTTTTAGTACTTATATATGTAAAAGAAAAGATTCTAAAGCCTTTTAATACCTTAAGTGAAATGCCTTTTGAATTGTCAAAGGGGCATTTGAAAGGAGAATTAGAGGAAAGCAAAGATAGATTCTTTGGTAAATTCTTATGGGGAATATCAATGCTTCGCGATACCCTTGATTATTCTAAAAATAAAGAGCTTAAGTTATTGAGAGATAAAAAGATGCTTTTGTTGTCTTTGTCTCATGATATAAAAATTCCACTTAGCACAATTAAATTATATTCAAAAGCATTAAAGGAAGGCATGTATGATACAGAAGAAAAGAAAATTAATGCTGCTACTCAGATTGAAAAGCATTCTATTGAGATTGAGAACTATATAAAAGAAATAATTACTACATCCAGCGAAGATATAATGGTTATAGAGGTTGCAGATGGGGAATTCTATTTAAAAGATTATGTGGAAAAGATAATGGAAACTTATGAGCCAAAATGCAAGTTGTTAATGACTAACCTGAATATAGGAAAATATAGTAATAAATTAATAAAAGGTGATATAGAAAAATCACTTGAGGTTATGGAAAATGTTATGGAAAATGCTTTGAAATATGGGGATAAACAGGATATTTCTTTGGGATTTTACGAAGAGGAATATTGTCAGATTATAAGCATTTATAACAAAGGAGAACAGGTTCCGGCATCAGAAATGCCACATTTATTTGATAGCTTTTACCGGGGAAGCAATGTGGGAAATAAAAGTGGCAATGGACTAGGGTTGTATATTAGTAAGCAAATTATGACTAAAATGGGCGGAGATATATTTGCACAAAGAACAGAGGATGGTATGTGCTTTAATCTGGTATTTAAACTAGTCGTATAGTGGCTTATTAATTACATCGCTTACCGCTGTTGCTTCACAGTGATTTCTAAACTCACGAGGGGTTTCGTGATAATATTTTTTAAACAATGTACTTAAATAATTACCATTGCATAATCCGGACTTTTCAGCAATTTCCTGAACTGAAAGGTCTGTTTGCATTAGCATAATTCTGCAGCATTGGAGTCTGGTTAAAATAACATACTCAGAGTATGTAGTCCCAATTGTATCTTTAAAGAGCTTAGAAAAGTACGAAGGAGTTAAGCCTATATATTTGCAGACATCTTCCATAGTAATGTCTTCATGGAAATGACTTTGTATAAAACTAAGTGCATTGATAATGGTTTTGTTCTTACATTCAAATGAAACAGGTAATACATCTGGATTCTCACGTTTATATTTAATAATCATAGTAAATAGATGAAATATCAGACCTGACAGTATTTCATTAGAGTAATGATTATATTCTTTGTATTCCTCTAACATTTCCCAAAACTTATTTGTTATTTTTACTGTACCTTCTTCTGTAAAATAATGAGCATGTTCATTAAATAGTTCATCAAAAGCAGTTTTACCTATTCGTTCTCTCAAGTATTCGCCTGTTTTAATGGAGAATTTTATCAGAATTCTTTTATATGGAGTATTAGAAATGGATGAGGTCTGATGTAATACATAAGGTTTACACATATTAACACAACCGGAATGAGCATAATATATTCTATCCGGGGTAATAGATTGTCGGTCTCCACTGATTATCATAGCCACTTCATAATGGTCTGCTGATGCCATAGTTGGCATATAATGGTTAGCGCTGGTTTCATTATAAGTTATTTCAAAGTTTCTACCTGCAGGTATTGGATATGGCATATTATTCCCTCTTTCGTGTAAATATTTGATGTTTTTTGAATATATTAAACGTTGTTGTATACTAAGCGGTCATGAATGGATATTGAGTTTGTCTAGAATTTAAAATAGGAAATATATAAGTTTATGTTTATACCAATCCTATTTTAAGAAATATGGAACGAAATGTTTAGTTTATGATTTTATGAAATGATAAAATATTCAACATTCCGTTAAAATATCTTTTAAGTTCAAAATAGCATAATTATATAGAAAAGTCAAAAAATAACCAAAATAATATATAAGAATTTATGGTTGTGTATGGTAGAATACTGTCAGTAGCTACGAAAAAAAGATAGTGTCAAATAAGATATGAAAAAACTGAGTTAAAAAATTAGGCTCAGATGAA
>CAYOMP010000024.1:21138-26952 GCA_964405075.1 uncultured Lachnospiraceae bacterium | reverse complement strand
AACGAGGAGAAAATTATGTTTACATAGGTTTTCGACGAGCGCCGCGATAATTTGAGAAACTCGTAAAGCGTGTTTCTCATAATTTTTTAGGAGAATTAAATGAACAAGAAAAGAATGATAATAAATTTGTCGGCTCAGCTTATATCCTTTGTAGTAAGTATGGGGATTAACTTTGTGCTACAACCATATATTGTTGCTAATGTGGGAAGTGCTGCAGTGGCTTATCAGAAAATGGCAACAGATTTTGTTGCGTATGCTCAGATATTTGTGTCGGCACTTAATACAATGGCTAGTAGATTTATTACAATAAGCATTCATCAGGAAGATTACGAAGATGCCAATAAATATTTTACATCCGTATTATTTTCAAATATATTTATAAGTATTATTTTGTTAGTACCTTCAGTATTACTAATTTTATATATTGATGGAATACTTAATATTGCGCCGGCATTACTTACAGATGTTCAGGTATTGTTTTTATTCATATTCTTGAATTTCTTTATAACAATTATTTCATCAATATTCAGTGTATCAACATATGCTAAGGATAGATTAGATTTAGTTGCTATTAAAACTATTGAGTCTGAGGTTATTCGAGGTGTGATTTTAGTAGTTGCATATGTATTCTTCAAACCATATTTATGGTATGTGGGATTTGCGTCTGTGATATGCTCTATTTACTTAGCATTTTCTTATAGAAAATTTACTAAGAAACTATTGCCAGAAGTAACAATACACAGAAAATATTTTGACATTAAGAAAGTATGGGAATTAGTATCCCTTGGAATGTGGAATTCTATTACGAGATTAGGTCAGGCATTATTAGAACAATTAGATGTATTAATTTGTAATATTTTTATTACAGATGAAGCCGCTGGTATATTGACAATTGCTAAAACACTACCATCAACGGTAACTAATTTAATGGGAAGTGTTGTAGGTATATTTAATCCTCAGATAACTATTGCTTATGCAAAAGGCAACAAGGAAGAGCTAATAGATATTATTAAAAGCTGCAATCGTATTATGATATTTATGCTAAGTATTCCACTGGCATTTCTTACAGCATACGGAGAAGAATTCTATAGATTATGGCAGCCTACGGTAAATGCCAAATTGTTATATCAGTTAACAATTCTTACAGTGGGAACACTGTATGTAAGTATGAGTATACAGGTACTTTATCATGTATTTATTATAACTAAAAAGGTTAAGGCTAATTCTATGGTAATGCTATTATCAGGTGCAGTAACTACAGTTATCGTATTTTTACTACTTAAGTTTACTGATTTGGGAATATTTGCAGTAGCGGGTGTTAGTACAGTGATAGGCTTAATTAGAAACTTAACCTTTACACCTATGTATGCAGCGAAATCCCTTGGTGTAAAATGGAACAGATTTTACAGTGATATAGGTATTGGTCTGGTATCAATTGGTGCTATAATACTACTAGGAAAAATATCAACAGCAATATTTAATGTTAACAGTTGGACTATGCTATTTGCAGTAGGTATTCCAACAGGCGTGATTGCATTGATTTTGAATTTCTTCATTATTCTTAGAAGAAGTGAAAGAGAAGTAATAATTTCGAAACTAAGAAATATGATAAAACGATAATAAGGAGTCGGATTATGGATTTTGAAGTATATTTCAGAGTTTTTTGTTCTTTATTTAAAATAATAGGTTTAAAAATTATAAAGGGAAGTAGAGCCAAAATACATATAATACAGTCATTTGGAAAAAACGCAACGATTAAGGTAGGCAGAGGGGCTACGTTGACCATTGGTAAAGAAACAATAAGCAGGAATAATCTGGTCTTAAGAGCTGAAAAAGGGCAATTGATAATAGGAAATAAATGTTTTTTTAATGCTAATGTTAGTATTACCTCCATGGAGCGGGTATCTATAGGGGATGGGTGCCAGATTGCTAATAATGTAGTAATTGTTGACCATGACCACGATTATAAGAATGGTTTGGAAAAGTTTGTGACTGCACCGGTTACTATAGGAAATAATGTTTGGATTGGGGCTAACTGTTGTATTTTAAAGGGTACTACGATTGGTGATAATTGCGTTATTGCTGCAGGAACAACAGTTAGAGGAACATTTCCAGATAATTCATTAATATATGAAAAGAAAGAAATGCTTGTGAAAAAGGTGAAATAATGATTAGTATAATTGTGCCGGCATATAAAAGTGAAAAAACAATAGGAAGATGCTTAGAGAGTCTGATAAGTCAAACATATTCTGATATTGAGATTATAGTAGTGATTGATGGTCCTATTGACAATACATATGATATAGCTGCAGGATATGCCAAAAAAGATAATAGAATAAAAGTTATACTTAAGGAAAACCAAGGTGTATCTATGGCTAGAAACACGGGAATCCAAGAAGCAGGAGGCAAATACATACAGTTTGTTGATAGTGATGATTATGTTGATAAACATTTGTGTGAAACAATGCTTGAAAATGTGGAAAAAGATGACTCTGATATGGTTATATGTGGATTTAATCATATTTTTCTGGGAAAACAATATGTTAAAGTACCACATAAGGGAGTGTATTGTATAGAGAATTTTATTGGAGCATATAAAGAGTTATATAAATGTGGTTTTTTAAATATGCCATGGAATAAGTTATATAAAAGAGATTTAATAAAGGAAAACTTTCCGACGGATATTAGTTTGGGTGAAGATTTAGAATTTAATTTGAAATATATGAAGAACATAAAAAAGGTATCTGTTGTGGATGTGGCATTGATTAATTACATTCAGGATAATGGAGTTGATAATTTATCTGCCAAGAAAAGAAATGATAAATATGATATTGCCGTTAGAGTATGTGAAAATGCAAAGGATTACTATTTCTGGTTAAAGCATAAAGAAGAAAAGACAGATGAAAGTACAGAAGTTACAGACTTATCTGTTTTCAATACAAGACTAATTACAGAATTTTTAGATGAAATAGAAGGTCTGCCATATGATAATACAATGCCTAAACAAGAGAAACTAAATTTGATTAAAAAATATTCAGAAGATGATTATATTGTTAAAGCACAAGAGAGTGCCAGTATTGAGCAAATAGACTATAAGGTTATAAACGTATTCTTAAAAAAGAAAATGATAAAAAGCGTGTATGTCCTAAGTGTAATCAGAAAAATGTTAGTAGATTTTAAGAGGTCAGTATGAAAGAGTTGATTAGTGTAGTAGTTCCAATATACAATGTGGAGAAATATTTAGATAGATGTGTGAAATCAATATTAGAACAGACATATACTAACTTGGAAGTAATATTAGTAGATGATGAATCACCAGATAATTGTCCGGCTATGTGTGAAGAATATGCTAAAAATGATGCCAGAGTAAAGGTAATTCATCAAAAGAATAAAGGACTATCCGGAGCCAGAAATGCAGGTATAGACATTGCTAAGGGTGAATATATAGCATTCGTTGATTCAGATGATTATATTACTAATGATTTTATAGAAGTATTATATAATGCGTGTATTGTAACGGGGAGCGAAATTGCTCAATGCAAATATCAATATGTGGAAGGTAACCCGGTAGATGATACAAAAGATTGCTTTGGTAAAGAGACGCAAGAAAAATCCACAGGAGGATTATATAGCTATACAGGAAAAGAAATGATTTCTAATATGTATATTCCGGATGGGGCATATTTTGTTGTGGCATGGAACAAATTGTATAAGGCATCTATATTTAAAGAAATAAGATATCCTTTAGGGAAAATACATGAGGATGAAGCAACAACACATAAGTTATTTTTTGAAGCCAAGAAAGCAGTATTTGTTGATAAGTTTATGTATGGATATTTTTGTGCACAACAGAGTATTACCAGAAACAGTTTTAGTAAAAAAAGATTAGACTGGGCGTGGGCTGTAGAGCAGAGATTGGACTTTCTGGAAGAGAAAGAGATGTTCTATTTATACCCTAGAGCAGCAAAAGCGTATATAGATGGTGTTATCGATTTGTATTTTAAATGCAGAGAAAATATAGCAGATTCTAAAAAAGAGCAGAAAGAATTAAAAGCTAAAATATGGAAAATAATGAAGAAAAATCAAAAATATGGTGGATTTGAAAAAAGAACTAAGATGGGATATAGAATTTTCTTATTATGTCCAGTGTTGTATAAAAAGATTCTAAGTATGTAGGACTTGTTGAGAGGTGAGAATATGGAATTAAGCATTGTAGTACCGGTATATAATGTTGAACAGTATATAGACAGATGTATTCAAAGCATAGTAAACCAAACTAAGAGTGATATTGAAATAATTCTGGTTGATGATGGCTCTACTGACAATTCAGGACATTTATGTGATGAGTATTCCAAACTAGATTCAAGAATAAGGGTAATTCATAAGGAAAACGGTGGATTAACATCTGCATGGAAGGCAGGCGTCATAAACGCTACTGGCAAGTACATAGGTTTTGTAGATAGTGATGACTGGGTAGATGCAGATATGTTTGAAACCATGTATAGTGCTGCTATTAGTAATGATGCCCAAATGGTAATTGCGGGTCTGGTGTATGATTTCGAAAGTGGAAAAGGCGAGAAACGATGTGAAAGTTCGAAGCTTAAGAATGGTGTATACAACAGAGAACGAATTGAAAAGGAAATATACCCCAATTTATTAAATGATGGCAGCTTTTTTGGAAGAACCATTCAACCTGCGAGAGTTACTAAGCTATATACAAAAGAAATAATTATGAAGAACATAGATTTATGTAGTGAAACTGTTTCAATAGGTGAAGATTTACAGTTAACATTTGCAGTACTCTGTGATACAGAAAAAGTAGTTATGTTAGAAAATTATTTTCCGTATCATTATTGGATTAATGATAAATCAATGACTGGTAAGCATGATCCAAATTATGTGGGTAAAATAGCGGAAACCATGAATCAATTGTTAAACATAAGTGTTCAAAAAAGTGTTTATAATTTTGAAACTCAGATTATTAATGACTTTTTATGTTTATCAGTATTAGGAATTAAGAGTGAGATTATGAAAAATAAAGGTTTCTTCAATATAAGAAGAAACTTAAAGCGTATTTTTAATATGCCTGAGATAAGAGAAAATCTAAAAAAATATAATATGCCAAATTTGAATATATCAGAAAAAGTGTATATTTTATTAATAAAAATGAAAATGTATACAATTACATATTTAATAACAAAAATATTTTTTGGATTAAAAAACATAACAGAAAATAGATAAAATTCACTTTTGTGGAAGAAAAAGTGTATTTTATGTGGAAAAGTAAGTGAACAAAGTGGAAATACTAGTGGATAATGTGGAAAAAGTTGTGGAAAAGATAGTGAAAATGTGGAAATAATCAAAACAATTGTAAAAAATAATCAAAGGGGTAAAGAAATGGAGAAAATATACAAAAATGTTGGTGAATTAGTTGGGGGTACGCCATTAGTTGAATTATGTAATGTTGAGAAAAAGTTTGGACTAAAATCAAGATTATTAGCAAAATTAGAATATTTAAATCCAACTGGAAGTGCAAAAGACAGAGTTGCAAAAACAATGATAGAAGAAGCTGTGAAATCGGGAAGCATTTCAGAAGGTGCAACAATTATTGAGCCAACATCAGGAAATACAGGAATTGGTTTAGCATCTATGGCAGCTTCAATGGGTTATAAGGCTTTAATAGTAATGCCGGATACTATGAGTGTGGAAAGAATTAATATTATTAAGGCATATGGTGCTGAGGTTGTATTAACTGATGGTGCAAAAGGTATGCAGGGTGCCATTGAAAAAGCTGACGAGTTAAATGCTAACATT